>JBFZEL010000512.1:0-10065 GCA_041306925.1 Lysobacterales bacterium | reverse complement strand
AATGTTGGCGCGTATCTCGAAACGCACTGGGCTCGAGCGTGGTGACCTCTAATGCATAACTACTCATTCAACACGATCCATATCAGGGGACAGTTTACTTAAATGAATAACAAAGGAAACTTAATTTTCCGGAGAAAACTGCTTAAAACTACGGGAATTAAGTAAACTGTCCCCCGAATGCCCCAACTGCACTGCCGCCTGCGGCGCTTGGCCTCTGCGCTGCGCGCCTTCAGGCGGGCGTTCGCCTCCCGTGGGCTTTCGCGCAGAGTTTCTGGCCGGGGCAGGACAAGGCTGCAAGCCTCGTCGGAAAGGCCAGGCAATGCAGACGTTTTTCAGCTGGATCGCAGCAACCGGGATCACCTGTGCGGGAGCGTTCCAGGCGCCGGCTCATGCCGATGAGCGCACCGCCACAGCCGAACTTCATGCGCAAATGAAAACTGCCGTCGAAGCGGAGGGGCTCACCGGTGTCGTCTGGGCAACCATAACACCGGGCGGCATTGCGACGGGCGCAGCCGGGCTTTTCGATGCCAAACGCAAGGAGATGCTTGCGCCTGACAGCAAGGTCCAGACCGGCTCCATAGTCAAAACCTTTATCGCCGCGGGAATACTCCAACTGGTTACACAGGGCAAGCTGGCACTCGACAGCCCCGTGGCTCCGTTGCTGCCGGATGTCAGGTTCGTCAATCCCTGGGCATTGAGTCATCCTGTGCTTGTGCGGCACCTCCTGGACCACACGTCCGGACTCGACGATGCCCGGCTCTGGCAGGTTTTCAGCCTCAATGCCGGAGCCGATACGCCGTTAAGCACGAGTATCCAGCGTAGCCCGTTGCGGGTTCGCAGCCGGCCGGGCAGCCGGCTTGCATATTCAAATCTTGGCTATACGCTGCTCGGCATGGTTATCGAGCGTGTTACCGGGGAGCGCTATGAGCAGTACCTCGACACGCATTTACTCGGCCCTCTCGGCATGCAGCAAAGCAGTTTCCGGTTTGTTTCACAGGCAGGGCCAAATGCGGATAGCCGGCTGGCGATGGGGCATTTCGAGGGCGGGGCTACGCAGTCTGCCGTGCCGCTGTACTTGCGCCCTGCCGGGCAGTTCACCACCACGGCGTCAGACATGGGGCGCTTCGCGCGCTTCCTGATGAGCGATGGCACAATCGCTGGGCAGCCCTTCATCGCACCCCACCTGTTGCGAGCGATGGGGCGGCCGACGACCACTGAAGCAGCGTTGGCGGGATTGGCGCATGCCGGATATGGCCTTGGCTTGAACAGCCGGGACCGCCATGGCGTTCTCGGCAACTGTCACGTCGGCACCGCGATCGGTTTCCGGGCAAACTTCTGCGTGTTTCCCGAAGCACAGAAGGCGTTCTTCGTTGCCATGAATGCCGACGTTGAGACAGCCGACTATGACCGGTTCGATGCCTTGCTGATCGCGGAACTCGACCTCGCCGCTGTGATCCCGGCGAGCGCGGCGCTCCCGCCAGACGCGGTCGGTGACTGGCAAGGCGTCTACGTGCTTGCCCCCAATCGCACCGAAAGTTTCGCTTATCTCGACCGGGCTCTGAATTTTGCAACCGTCCGCTGGGACGGGCGGCAACTTCATTTGCAGCCGTTCCAGGGTGCAACACGATCCCTGACGCCTGTCGGTGGCTGGCTGTTCCGCGCCGGGGACAGAACGCTGGCATCGCACGTGCTGCTGGTTGCGGATGACGCGCGGCGCATCATCAGCGATGGCTTCCGCAGCTATGAGCAGATCAGCCTATGGCGCATGCTGCCGCTGTGGGCGAGCCTGGTCGCTGGAGTGGCCGGGTTCGTGTACCTGCTGCTGGCAGGCATCCTGCGCGCGCTGCGCCGCCGCTTGAACCCTGCCGATCCATTGTTTATTCCGTTCCTCGCGTCCGTGGCGCTGTTTCTTCCCGTCCCACTGTTCTTCAGCCAGCCGTTCCTGCAGCTTGGCGACCTGACTCCGGCAAGCCTGCTACTGGCATTGGTGACGGGCATCCTGCCGGTCGCGATGCTGTACGGACTGTGGCGTTGTTTTGGGCGGAAACCGACAATTAGAAGGGCGCCAATGGACAGGCTGGCGCTGCTCGGCGTGCTGCAGTGGAGCATGGTGCTTGCGTACTGGGGACTGGTGCCGCTGCGCCTGTGGGTCTGAGGGCCGGATGGCGTACCATTCAATCAAGCCGGCCCGCTTGGCGGGCCGGCTTGATCCAGGCGTTGGGCGTCAAAATATTCATGCGCCAGATTTCAGTCGCGCAGTCGGCTAAAGGTATAGTCCTGATTTTCCTGGGGCTGATGACAGGCAAAGCAGGCTGAAGCTGCATTTTGAGCCACCACCCGGTTGGTCGGGTCACCCCCGCCGAAACCTTCGAAACCCCATCCACCTGTCGCCGCGAACTTCTGCGAATCCTTGTGCATGACGCCCACGACCTTACGCTGTCCCTCGGTGAGTGCGTTGTCGGCACGCACCGCTTCGAGTAAATCGAAGATGATCACTGCTCCATCAGGGAATTTCTCGCTGCGGTAACCCTCGAGTGCTTTGTCGTTGGCATAGATATGGTGAATCCCGCCGAAGGACGCGAACAGCGGGTGACCTTCTTCAATCACCATGCTCTTGACGTGTTGCCAGTCGCGGTAGCCCGTCGGATAGGGCACCTCGGGTTCTGTCGCCAGCACAACGGTGGTGGTTACAATGCCAAGGGCAGCCAGTAGTTTCGCTTTCATGTTTCGGCTCCTTCTTTCAGACGCGTTTTACTTTCGCCAGGATGGACGCTATCAATATCGTATTTCGCCGGGTCAAGCACGTTCACGACGCTCTGCCCGGCGGCGAGGCAGACAGGACATCCCGCATGGCAAAAAATTGTTTTGGGCTTCATACTGTTCTCCTGGATAGGTTGGAATTTGTGCCATATGCACACAGGCATGTTAGGAAAAGCTTCAACCACTGCCTAGAAGGCACGTTTCGGTACCCCGGTAACCTTTTGGTGTAATTTACTGAAAATGAAGACAATAAAATTCTCACCGTCGGCGAAATCTTACAGACAACTTGAAGACGTGGTTGGCTGTAAATGGTCCGTATCGGTTCTGCAAGCCGTCGGGGCTGGGATATCGCGACCCGGCGCTTTGGAGCGACACATTCAAGGAATTTCAACCAAAGTGCTTTCCGAGCGGCTACGGAAATTGACCAGCTACGGTTTGCTGGACAAGCATGTCTATGCAGAAGCCCCACCCAGGACAGAATATTCATTGACGGAAAATGGCCAAAAACTGGTCGGCATTATTAGTCAGATCAATCTCCTGGATGATGAAATGAGGAGTGCCGAGCAAGTCGCTCCAACGGACGCCAAAAAGCGGCGCCGCTGAGCTTTTACGTTTTGCATATAACAACATACATGGGGTTTGCAAATGTCTGTCAAACTGACCTACAAAATCCTCAGCGCTGCTGGCGAAGAAACACGGAAAGGTAATACTGCTTTTGGCCAAATTGAGAAATTTGTGAACGAACATAGCTGGCCGGCTTGATCCAGGCGTTGGGCGTCAATTGGGGGATAGTAGAGGATGGTTACCCGGAGACAGTTTCTTCATTCGTCCATGTCAACCGCAGTGGGACTGGCGACCTTACCGGCCTGCTCGGCAGGAACCGCTGCCAGTAGCTACGAGCAAGCCGTAAGCCGCACCTGGCGGCACGCCAGGGTCGAGGCGAGCAACCGGCCTGCAATGCTGCGCGAACTGGTGCGCTATGCGACACTGGCGCCGTCCAGCCACAACACCCAGTGCTGGAAGTTTCGCGTTGAAGCCGGTTCCATCTCGATCCTGCCCGATTTTTCACGCCGATGCCCGGCGGTCGATCCGGATGACCACCACCTTTTTGTCTCACTCGGTTGCGCGACCGAGAACCTGGTCCAGGCGGCGTTGGCCAACGGACTGCACACCACTGCCCGGTTCGATTCGTCCTCCGGAGGAAAGCTGCACTTGTCGCTGGAGAAAACCAGGGCCGTTGGCTCCCAACTGTTCAACGCGATACCGGAGCGACAGAGCACGCGGGGCGAATATGACGCAAAGCCGATCTCCACCAAAGAACTTGCGCTGCTGGAAACTGCAGGTAGCGGCAATGGCGTCCAGGTTATCCTCCTCACCGAACGCGAGGCCATGGAAAAAGTCCTCGAATACGTCGTTGCGGGCAATACGGCCCAAATGAACGACCGCGCATTTGTCGAAGAGCTAAAGGCGTGGATCAGATTCAGCGGCAATGACGCGGTGCGGACAGGCGACGGACTGTACTCGGCATCATCCGGTAACCCAGCCGTGCCTGCATGGCTGGGCAATCTCCTCTTTGGCCTGTTCTTTACCCCAAAGAACGAGAACGACAAGTATGCGAAGCACGTCCGCAGCTCATCCGGCATGGCAGTATTTGTGTCCGAGCCCGAAGGCCCCGCCCAGTGGATCGAAGTCGGGCGCAGCTACGAACGCTTCGCGCTGCAGTCGACGGCTTTGGGTATCCGCAATGCCATGCTCAATCAACCCGTGGAAGTGACCGGGCTGAGACCGCAGTTCGCAACCTTCCTGGGTCTTGGCGGCCGCAGACCAGACCTGGTTGTGCGCTTTGGTCGCGGCCCGAAAATGCCGCCGTCGCTGCGGCGCCCGGTCGCAGCCGTCCTGACATGATCGCGCGCACGATCAAGGCTGGCCTTGCGTATTTTGCCGTGGTGTTTGGGGCCGGTTTTGTCCTCGGGGTCTTGCGTGTTTCCTTGCTGGTACCGCAGTTCGGGGCACGGCTTGCCGAGCTTGCCGAAATGCCGGTGATGTTTATTGTGATCGTGATGGCCGCGAGAGGCGTCACGCGCCGATTCGCAATTCCGACTTCTGTTGCAGCGCGCCTCGGGATGGGAGTTCTAGCGCTGGGGCTGTTGATCATGGCTGAGCTGGTACTCGCGGTTGCCTTGCAGGATCGATCACTCGCGGACTACCTCGCCAGTCGGGATCCGATCTCGGGCAGCGTTTATCTTGCCATGCTCGTGCTGTTCGCGGCGATGCCAGTGCTGGTCGGGCGAGCCGTGATGCGCCGGCAACGCAACCCATGAAAATGGCGCAAAATAAATTGGCATGTTCCTCAGCTGGCTCGTCATCAATAATCATGAAAGCGAGCGGCTTCGATCAGAAATTCCATCGGCACTGGAATCAATGGCTCGAAAAAGATTACAGTCCGCGAGTTGCTACTTGAGTATTATGATGGAAAGTTCTTCTCTGAAATGATTGCTCCAGAGGTATTGGGGTTGGTTGCGCAGTAGCACGAATCCAATAACGGTTGCCTTAAAGACTACCGGGCAACACTTGCACAAGGTCTTCTTTCGGATTATAAAGTCGCAAATACCCGGGCGAATTGTTCAAAGACATCCACGCAAATGACCCGTGGCCATGAAAAGTGGCTTAAACAAATACTAAAGCAGCCACGGTGGCAATTTTGGAACCAGCAAGCCCCAACAATCGCATGAAGGCGACGGCAAAAAGTGCCGTGCCTCATTCGGGGTGTTAGCTGGCCCGATTCAGCAACGACATAAGTAATGGAGAAAAGCAGTTGAGTATATCTATCAGGCATGCCGTCATCCTCGGGGCTTTCTTCGCACTGTGCGCTCCGCCCGTGATCGCCTTGGAAGTAGCGGAGAAGCTCGACCGCAGCGTCTTGCCGGTCCCGGATCCAAAACCGGCCGTCTACACTGAACTGGACGTGCGCAAGGCAAAACCGCCACAGCGCTTCGAGGTCAAGGCTCCCGCGGATGCCCCGAACGTGGTGGTCGTGCTGCTCGACGACCTCGGCTTCGCCGGCACCAGCACTTTCGGCGGGCCCGTCGGCACCCCCAGTTTTGACAGGATTGCGAACGAAGGACTGCGCTACAACAACTTCCACACCACAGCAGTGTGCTCGCCAACGCGTGCGGCACTGAAGAGCGGGCGCAACCACCATGTCAACAACATGGGCGGCATCATCGAGACGGGAACGGCCTTCCCCGGGAACACCGGGCAGATTCCCAACGACGTTGCCCCGGTGGCCGAGATGCTGCGCCTCAACGGCTACGCCACGGCGGCCTTCGGCAAGTGGCACGAAACGGCGGCCTGGGAGGCGAGCACCGCCGGGCCCTTCGACCGCTGGCCGACCCGCCAGGGCTTTGACAAGTTCTATGGCTTCCTGGGCGGCGAGACCAACCAGTGGGCGCCCTTCATCTACGACGGCACCCACCAGGTCGAGCTACCCGACGATCCGAACTATCACTTCCTCACCGACATGACCGATCAGACCGTCGCCTGGATCAAGTATCAGAAGGCGCTTACGCCGGACAAGCCGTTCTTCGTGTACTACGCACCGGGCGCCGTGCACGCACCGCACCACGTGCCCAAGGAGTGGATCGACCGCTGGAAGGGCAAATTCGACCAGGGCTGGGACAAGCTGCGCGAAGAGATCCTGACCCGGCAGATCGCCCTTGGGGTAGTGCCCGAAGGCACGAAGCTGGCCCCCAAGCCCGAGGCGATTCCCGACTGGGCCACGCTGTCTGCTGATCAGAAGCGCCTGTTTGCGCGCCAGGCCGAGGTATTCGCGGCCTTCGTCGAGATGACCGATCACGAGGTCGGCCGCGTCGTCCAGGCGATTGATGAAACGGGGCAACTCGACAACACGCTGCTGATCTTCGTGTATGGCGACAATGGCACCAGCGCCGAGGGCGGGGCAAACGGCATGTTCAGCGAGATGACCTACTTCAACGGCGTGCAGGAGAAGGTCGAGGACATGCTCAAGTACATTGACAAGTGGGGCGGCCCCGAAACCTACCCGCACATGGCGGCGGGCTGGGCGGTCGCGTTCGACACGCCCTATCAGTGGACCAAGCAGGTCGCGTCGGATCACGGCGGCACCAAGGTCGGCATGGCTGTTCGCTGGCCCAGGGGCATCAAGGCCAAGGGTGAGCAGCGCACCCAGTTCCACCACGTCATCGACGTGGCGCCGACCATCCTCGAGGCCGCCGGGCTGCCTGAGCCCATTGAGGTCAACGGTGTGAAGCAGCGGCCGATGGACGGTGTGAGCATGGCCTACAGCTTTGACGATGGCCAGGCGAAGGAGCGGCACACGACCCAGTACTTCGAGATGTTTGGCAACCGGGCCATCTACCATGAGGGCTGGTTCGCCAGGACGATCCACCGGGCGCCATGGGAAATGCAGCCGCGCCGCGCCCTGGCGGAGGACATCTGGGAGCTCTTCGATACACGCACCGACTTTAGCCTGGTCAACGACCTGGCAAAGCAGGAACCGCAGAAGCTCGCCGAACTGCAGGCCCTGTTCATGCAAGAGGCCGAACGGAACCATGCGCTGCCGATCGACGACCGCACGGTGGAGCGAGTCAATGCGGCGCTTGCCGGCCGGCCCGACCTGATGGGGAGTCGCACCACGCTGGTGCTGGCCGAGGGCATGACCGGCCTGACCGAGAATGTGTTCATCAACATCAAGAATAAGTCCAAGACGATCACCGCCGAGGTCGATGTGCCCGCAACCGGCGGCAACGGCACCATCATCGCCCAGGGCGGCCGCTTCGGTGGATGGTCGCTTTACGTGAAGGACGGCGTGCCGGCCTACGACTACAACTTCCTCGGCCTGGAGCGCTTCACCGTGGCATCGGGCGAGAAGCTCAAGCCCGGCAAGTCGACGCTTCGTTTCGAGTTCGATTACGACGGCGGCGGCCTCGGCAAAGGCGGCATGGGCAAGTTGTACATGAACGACAAGCAGGTGGGCGAAGCGCGCATCGAACGCACCCAGCCGATGATCTTCTCTGCCGACGAGACCGCCGACGTGGGCATCGACCTGGCGACACCGGTGGTGGAGGCGATCGGCTCAGAGGCCAGGTCGCGGTTCACAGGACACATTCCCAAAGTAACGGTGGAACTGCGATAGCAATATGGCCCCAGGCGGCCGGTGGTGCCAGCTAACAACAGCATGCAGCGGTGGGCGCTTATGACCCGATCGGCCTCGACACACCGGACGGGTACTCTTCGCACACGGTTTTCCACCTGCGTGCATTGCTACCCGTTGCGTTGTGGATGAGTGGCCTGTAACCCGCCGTTGCGGCACGTCCCTGGTCAAGGAACCTCTGAATTAATCAGAGGTTCCTTGACCAGGGCTTCCTTGAATTAATAAACATATTGCAATACCGATCACTGTATTATGATATGCGCACGTGGAATCAATCCGAGAGGAAAATCGAATGAAGTACTTGTTCCCGATCGCCTTGTCTGCTGTTTTAATGAGCCTCCCCTTTAGCAGCCATGCCTTGTTCAATAAGAAAACGCCGGACGAGCAGCGCCAGGAAATGCAGAAAAATCGCGCTACGGCCCTGCAGAAACTCTACAGCGAAAAACCGTCCACCCGCGAGGAACTGAAGTCCGCCAAGGGTTACGCGGTATTTTCCAGCCTTGGTGTCAACGTGCTGCTGGTCTCGACCCAAAACGGCGATGGCATTTTGCACAACAACCTCACCGGCAAGGACACCTATATGAATATGTTCTCTGCCGGTGGCGGTCTCGGCATGGGCATCAAGGATTTCATCGTGGTCTTCGTATTCCACACCGAGAAGGCGATGACGGACTTCCAGCAGTCGGGTTGGGATTTTTCCGGCCAGGCGGATGCCAACGCGAAAACCTCGACCCAGGGCGCTGGCGCAGAAACTGCCGCAACGGTGATGCCGGGAACGACCATTTACCAGATCACCAAGGCCGGCCTGGCCTTGCAGGCGACCTTGCAGGGCACCAAGTTCTGGGCTGACAAGGACCTGAACTAAGACGCTTCAAGCCGAACATTTCACCGGTATCCAGGATCATGGTGAAATGTTCGGGTCACCCTGGCAGATTGAAGACAAAGCGGAAAGATTAGCCCGCATGCTGTAAGGGGGCGCCGTCAGTGCGCCGTCAGCACGACCGGGTCGGCATAGACGCGCCGTTCGAAAGCGACCACCCGGCCATCGGCTTGCGTGACCGGGAAGATATACACGCCATCCATGCTGGCCTGCCAGCGTCCTGCGGCATCCCGCTCGATATTCACTTCCAGGTGTCCATAGTGCCTGCCGCCGTCGATCAGTACGCCTTCCGCCGAATACAGCTCGGGCGCATCGCTGTCGGCGAGAAAAACCCGGTACGGGTTACGCACACCCGGCGCCGGCCCGCGCAGACCGTCGCCGCCGATGCCGACATCGAAATAGTGGATTGCATGCGTGACTGCACGTCCGTCGGGCCGTATTTCGGTACCGGGCACGACCGAGTGTTCGTACATTTCATCGTGGCCGCCAAACACCGCGTCAACCCCGTAACGCATGAACAGGGGCGTGAGTGCCTGCAGGGGCCGGGCGGATAGAATGTCCCTGCCCCGGGTGTCGCCGGGCGGCCGGCCGTGGACACCGGATGTGTAAGGTGAGCCATGCGTCATCACGAAGGTAAAACGGCTGGTTTGCTGCGCCTGCCGCAGCGCCACCTCCAGCCACGCATATTGCCCGGAGCCCGGCTGCCAGTCCGGTGCGTAACCGCCATCCCCCGCGCCCCGCAGTCTCCAGTTGGTGTCCAGGGCGCTGCCATCGGGCAGACCATCATTGGTATCAAGCACAATAAACGTCACCACACCGTAATGCAGGGCATAGTAACGTTCCTCCAGCCAGGCGTGGTCCGCGTGATTGGCCGGCAGGTCAAAATAGGTCTGGTATTTTCTGACCGCGCGCTCGGAATGCTCCGGCGAATATTGGCCCAGTTCGCCGGGACCGCCGAAATATTCGTGGTTGCCAAGCGCCGGAAGCAGAACCGTTTGTGCCGCCAGGGGGGCGTTCTGCAGCCAGAATTCGTCCCAGTCGCGCTGCTCGCCACCGGACTGGACCAGGTCACCGGCGATGGCGACAAACGCCGGTTGCCGCGCGCGGATGACCTGCAGATTCTGCCGGTAGCCGGTGCTCTGGTCGACCGGGTATTCGCGTTTTCTCGTGGCCCTGTCCGCGCCTGTCCAGGCCACCGCCGTGCCGGTCGATTCGGGTTCGGTCTCGCTGTCGG
>JBFZEL010000511.1:0-6987 GCA_041306925.1 Lysobacterales bacterium | reverse complement strand
GGCAGGTACCCACAGCAATCCAAAACGTCTGATTGGAGGGCGTAACAAGGCCTTCCTGGAGGTTGGCGGGAAGCAGCTCGTCAGCTACGTGGTCGATTCCCTGCTGGGCGCATCGTGTATTGGCCATGTATTCGTGGTAGGTCCGGCCAGGGAGTTGCTGGAGTCACTGGCGGGTTATCCCGGCAGGGTGCGGGTCATCAACCAGCGCGGGAAAATGCTGAGCAATTGCTGGGCGGGAATCGAGGCTTCCGAGGACCTGCACAGGTACGACACGACAATGCCCCTGAGGCAAAGACCCATTCTGATCATTTCCTGTGACCTGCCGCTGGTGACGGCCCGTTCTATTGATGACTTTGTCGGTCGCTGCGCAAAACAGGACAATATGGCTGACCAGCCTTTTGCCATGCATGCCGGCGTCGTGGATGAACCTTCCGTCAGGCCATTCCATCCCGATGGCGATAAGCCGGGCATCAAACGCCCCTTCGTTGAACTTGAATTCGGACGTTTGCGCCTGGCGAACATTTACGTGGGCCGGCCGCGGAACCTGGCAAACCAGGAATTCCTGCAAACCGGATTTTCATACCGCAAGGCCAAGGACTGGAAAAATGTAGTGGCGCTGGCGTTCAACTTTTTCAAAAGTCAGGGCGGTTGGCAGGCCGCATGGATGACGCTTCGCATACAGGTGACCCTGATGCTGTCGAAGGGCAAGGGCTACTGGTACAGACGGATCAAGCAAGGCAACACCCGGGAGCGGGTTGAAAAAAGTGTCAGCGAGGTGCTCGGAGGCCCGGTGAAGATCGTGATCACACCCTTTGGCGGTTTGAGCCTGGACGTGGATGATGAAGAGGACTTCCGGATCCTGAACACCTGTCACGGCGACTGGGCGGCGATCACTGCGGCGGTGGGCACTGAAAACAACTGACGATTATCGAGAGCCCGGGACCTGCTGTCTATTTCAACAGGATCAGTGATAACTCGGGCCAGAAAGCGATCAGCGTGACCGACAACATCAGGAATGCGAAAAATGGCAAGGTGGAAAAATAAATTTCCACGATGGGCCGGTCAAACCGGTAGCCTGCGATAAACAGGTTCAACCCCACCGGCGGGGTGATGTAGCCAAGTTGCATGGTGGCGAGGAAAACGATACCCAGGTGAACGGGGTCCACCCCGAATTGCATGGCGATCGGCAGGATTAACGGCACAACCAGCACGATCGCCGAGAAAATATCGAGGATTGCCCCGAGTATCAGCAGAAACACCAGCAACATCACCATGAAAGCAAACTCACCCGTGACGAAACCACTGACCCATTCCAGAAGTTGCTGTGGGACGCCGGCGTCGATCATGTAGTTGGTGGAGGCGCGTGACACGCCCAAAATCATCATGATCCCGCCGACCAGAATCATGGACTCACGTATGATCGATGGAAGTTTGCGCCAGCTGACTTCCTTGAGAATGACCACATCAACGACCAGCACGTACAGGGCCGTGACCGCCGCGGCTTCCGATATCGCAAAATAGCCGCTGTAGATACCTCCCAGCACGACGATCGGCAGCGGGATCTCCCAAATCGCGTCGCGCAAAGCCTCGCGGACCTCGTGCCATGAAAAATCCCCCAACGGCGTTCGTATCGCACGATTTTTCCAGATACTGTAAGCGGACAGCATGGCCAGCATCAGGAATCCTGGCAGCAAACCCGCCAGGAACAGGCTCTCCACCGGGACTTCCGCGACCACACCGTACAGGATCAGCGGCAGGGATGGTGCAAACAGCAGACCGAGACTCCCGGCGGATGTAACCAGGCCGAGATTGAATTTTTCGGGGTACCCGGCCTGCTGCATGGCAGGAAACAGTATCGCCCCCAGGGCGATGATGGTAACCCCCGAGGCGCCGGTAAAGGCGGTAAAAAACGCGCACGCGACCAGCGCAACCACCGCCAGTCCGGCAGGCATCCAGCCAAGCAGGGCGCTGGTCAGGCGTACCAGTCGTCTTGGTGCATTGCTTTCACTGAGCAGGTAACCGGCAAATGTGAACAGCGGTATGGCCAGCAGTATGGGCATCTCGGCGATACCGTAAAACTCGATGGCGATGGCCTGGAGATCGATGTCCGCCTGGTAAAAATTCCAGAATGCGCCCGCCGCGATGATCGCGAACAATGGTGCGCCAAGCAGCATCAAAAGCACCATCACGATGCCAAAGGTCAGCATGGAGGTTCACTGCCATCGTGTAATTGATCCACCCGGCGCAGTGGTCGCGCGATCGAGAGAACCACATGACGCAGGGCCATCAGGGTAAAACCGATGGGCACGATGATCTGCATTGTCCACGCGGGCACCGCTCTCATCAAAGTGTCGCCAAACTCGTAAGAACCGTAGACGAACCGCGCACTTTGCCAGGCAAACAAAACGCATATTGAAGCGGTAAACAGGTCGATGATGACCTTTGTTACCAGTTGGGCTGTTTTCGGCAGAAAACGGTCAATCACGGCGATACTGATGTGCTTGTCCATCCGGCTAGCCGCAAGTCCGCCGGCAACCGTCAACCACAGCACCATCAGACGCAACATCTCGTCGCCCCAGAAGATACTGTTGTCAAACAGGTTGCGCAGGAAAATCTGCGTACCGGCCAGCAGCATCATGCTGATCAGGATGACCAGCAGTAATGCGTCCTCAGCATGGGCGCCAGCGCGTTCCAGCTTGTTCAGAATCCCGGGGATACGTTTCACGGGCTACAAACTATCTCCGTGTTGCCGGCGCGGAAACCGGCCAGGTAACATTCCAGTTCGTCGAGCAGGCGGACATCGAGCGTGCCTTCATCGGCAAGCCGGCGGTTGGCGGCCAGAACAGCCTTGCGCCATTCCGGGATCTGGCCCTGGTCGGGAGTGACAGGTGTCATACCGCTATCGATGAGCGCCTGCACAGCCTTTTCATTGTCATCATTTCCCTGCCGGTCAAACCCCTGGTAAATCTTTTCCATGACCTCGCGTACGATGGCTTGGTCGCCTGGCTGGATGCGGTCAAAATATTTCTTTTCGATCGCAATCATGGCATAGATGTAAGACAGGGGTAGTTCGGTCATGTGGCTCACCTGCGTGTTCCACTGCAGAACAATGGCGGCTGACGGCGGGGTAATGATGGTGTCGATCAGCTCGGTCTGCAAGCCGGTCATGACGTCGGTCAGGGGCATCAGCACAGGCGAAATACCAAGCGCTTTTGTGGCCTCGTATGCGAACCTGTCGCCATCCGGCACCCAGACCTTGCGGCCTTTCAGGTCCTTCAGGTTGGCGATCGGTTTATTCGACATCAGGCGGGCAAAGCCGCCACCGGCAAAGCCAAAATTGACATAGCCGGCCGCTTCGATGCGATCACGCAATTTGCGGTCCATGCGGGCCCTGACGAACTGGACTTCCTCGATATCATTGAACAGCATGGGCAGGGCATAAAGCTGACTGTCGTGCTGAACGTCAGCCAGCCCGTTTGCCGTAAATGTGCCGCCGTGCAACTGGCCGATACGCATTTTACGCAGCACCTGCCGGTCATTGCCCTGCACACCACCGCCGTAGAATTTGAACTTGACCCGGCCCTCGGTGCGTTCTTCGATTTCCGCGGCGCCGACGCGCATTGCATCCATCCAGCTGGAACCTTCCGGTGCGATGGTGGCGAGCTTGATGGTCTGGGCGCTGGCGGATGAAACCAGGCCAAGTAAAATCAATCCAACGAAGGTTTGTACAGCCAATCGCCAGTTCGAAATCCTATTGGTAATGGACCGGTTCATATACTCCCCCTTCTCTCAAAAATAGTCATCGGCGCTATCGAGCAATGCGCGGGCTTCGCGTTGCGCCAGCGTGTTGAATAAAGTGTATCCCTCCTGGTGAGGGTCGGCCGCCATGACTTCGTCCAGTAACCTGTCGTGAAGTTCCCGGTCATACAGGGTACGGGCGTAGTAACGTGCGTAATCAACATGAATGGACAGGTCCTTGCCGTCCGACAGTGCCAGCGCCCGCTCGTAATGTTTCTTGCCGGCATCAAAATTTCCGCCGAGGGCCGGTGACCGTATCGTGTTGAGCACGGCCAGGAAATGCTCAACCTGGACCGTCTTGTATTCCGGGTCGAGAACCAGCACACGCTCAAGTGCGGATTCTACATGCGGTAGCCTGGTCATCGCGCCCCAGTCATCACTGTGGACCTTGATATAAGCGATGGACGCCAGACCGTAGGTAAACAGACTGGGCGCATCTTTATCGTCCAGCTCTTCCAGCGCCACTGCAAATTCCTTGAAGGGCAGGTCATGGATTCCACAAGCCGATTTGCTGCTGGCGCACAGGGCTTGTTGGCCATACGCCAGAGCGCGTTGGGTCAACCGGTCCGCACGTTCGGCGTCCTCAACGAAAATGACGCCATAGGCGGCATACAGTTCGGCGGCTGCCGCCAGTATGGCGGAATCATCGGATGAACCGGCGATAAAGCTGTCGAGCAACAACAGGTAAGCCGGCGCCCCGTCGCGGACCGTTTCAGGATCATCCTGGTTCATGATCGCGGCGCCGAGATTGGCGGCCATGTCATTGGTTGCCGATTGCATGACCGACGCACACGCGCCAAGCAGCAGCAGGATCGTGGCGGCGATTGTTAAGCGTATTTTCCTGTGTTCCACATCAGCCGGTTGTTTTTTTCGAAGGCGGGAATTATAAACCGATAAGCACGAGCGATGCTGAATGGATCAAATTTAAAGCAGACGTGTTTCTCCCGCCGGTTGCCAGTTTGCGGAATCCCTGTTACTGCGGCCTGACCGTGGTCCGTGCCTCGTCCAGTGCAAGTCGCAGCAGCTCTGCCCATTCACCGAGTATATCCCTCGCGCCGCCAATTCGGTCTTTATACGCTGCATGTCGTCATTGGTGACGGTTTGATTGGGTATGCTGTTTTGGGTTTTCAACATGACTCAAGTCAGGTATTTGTCAATTCCTGCGGGGCAAATACGCCCCGGTCCCCGCTGCAAAATGGTTCCTTGAATATTCTTGATCTGAGTCATTTGTCATTGGCTGGGGCAGTGCTACCGTGCTTTTCACAGTCAATTTACCTGCAGGTTTTACATGAAAGGGTTCGCGCATTTTCAGAAGGTATCGCCAACGGCGACATGGACCCCGGTTGCATCGTTTCGAGGTACGCCCCTGCCTGCCTGAGTGGCGCGGGGAGGTTCACCATGAGCATTACTTCGTCATTTCCGTCGGAACTCATTACCAAGTACGGCCTGGCCGGGCCGCGCTACACATCCTACCCGACCGCCCTGCAGTTCCACGAGGGTTTTGATGCTGAAGCCTATCGCCGGCATGTGCGTTACAGCAATGACGATCTGATACCGAGACCGCTGTCCCTGTACGTGCATTTACCGTTCTGCAGGGAACTCTGCTACTACTGTGCCTGCAATAAGAAAGTCACGCAAAACACGCAGCTTGCCGAACTTTACCTTGAGTTCCTGGACAAGGAAATCGAGATGCAGGGTAAATTGTTTGACAGCGACAGGCAGGTGATCCAGCTGCATTTTGGCGGTGGTACACCCACTTATTATAATGATATGCAACTCCGGCATATCGTCGAGCGGTTATCTGCCAATTTCCTCCTGAGCCGCTCCGCCAGCCGTGAATTTTCAATCGAAATCGACCCGCGAACGGTGGACGAGGGCAGGCTTGCCCACCTGGCGGAAATCGGCTTTAACCGGGTCAGCATGGGTATACAGGATTTCGACCCGGCAGTGCAAAAGGCTGTTAACCGTATCCAGGATGAAGGCAAGACCCTGAGGCTGATCGAGGCGGCGCGCGAGTCCGGCTTCAATTCGGTCTCGGTGGACCTGATCTATGGACTGCCTTTGCAGACGGCAAAATCGTTTGAAAAAACCATCGACTCGGTATTGACGGTACGCCCGAATCGCCTGTCGGTATACAACTATGCCCATTTGCCCCACCTGTTCCGCGCCCAGCGCATGATCAATACCGAAGAGGTGCCGGCGCCCGAAGTGCGTCTGCAGTTGCTGGCATCAACGATCACGAAATTGACCGGGGCGGGTTATGTCTATATCGGCATGGACCATTTCGCGTTGCCTGACGACGAGCTTTCGATCGCCATGCAGAACGGCACACTCCAGCGCAATTTCCAGGGCTATTCCACCTGCCGTGAGACAGACCTGGTCGGCATGGGTGTCAGCGCGATTGGCAAGGTTGGCAACAGTTTCGTACAAAACCTCAAGGATATACGCGATTGGCAGGCAGCGATTGAAAATGGCGAACTGCCGGTGTGGCGCGGTCTTAGCCTGAGTGGAGAGGACCGCCTCAGGAGAGGCGTGATCTCCGCGATCATGTGCCAGGGCTTTGTCCGCTTTGCAGATTTCGAGCAAAATTATGATATTGATTTCAACGACCATTTTGCCCTGGAATTGAAGTCACTCAAACCGATCGAGGAAGACGGCCTGGTCAAATTGTCCGAGGGCAGTATCGAAGTTACCCCGACGGGCTTGCTGCTGTTGCGCGCGATCGCGATGAAATTTGACGAATACCTGGTCAACGACCCGCAAGGAAAATCTTACTCGAAGGTCATTTAAGCTTTCTGTTAAGCTATAATCCCCTGCTAATTTGAACCATTGGCGCTGGATTTGGCGATACATGAGCTCTGATATACAACAGAAACCTTATTTCCCTGAGCGCATACTCGTCGCCTGCAGCCAGTGCACACTCGGTGACCTGTGTCTGCCCCGCAGCCTCGACGCCGCCGGTGTCGAACAATTTGAACACATCGTCAACAAATCCCGCCCCATTCAGCCCGGCGAGCACATTTTTCGCGCGGGTGACAAGTTCCAGTCCATCGCGGCGGTTCGCGCGGGCTGTTTCAAGAGTTATGTGATCGACAAGAATGGCGAGGAGCAGGTCCTCGGGTTTTATCTTCCCGGCGAAATCATCGGCTTTGACGCCATACACGAGAAGGTCCACAAGGCCAATGTCGT
>JBFZEL010000510.1:0-3079 GCA_041306925.1 Lysobacterales bacterium | reverse complement strand
TTCTTCTTCATGCTCGGCATCATCGCCGTCATGCTGCTTGAACTCATGTTATGAGTCGCCGGCAGCCGTGTTGGCCCACGACCAGGGTGCGCAATGCCGGCCTGCTAAAAATTGAAATGGGGTTATCGGTAGGCTGAAATCAGCGCCCTGGCCGATTTGCCCGCATATTTCAGGACAGGTGCGGGTTCCGACAGTTTTCGTGTCGAGGACGTCTTTTCCCTGAATATCGTTGAATCTGCCAACGCGTTAAATGTGCGCTATATCCTGGACCACACCGCCCTGTTTTGCCATCGGGCAATATTTTTAATTCTTCTTAGAGGTGCATTATGAAACGTCTACCAGTAAAAAATAGAACCCTGGCCATACTTGCGGTACTCATCTCGCTGCTGGTTCTTTTTGTCTATGTTGCGGTGCGCTCCGGGCCGCTTGCACCAGTGCCTGTGGTATTGGCAACTGTAGAAAATAAATCAATTTCACCCGCGCTATTCGGCATCGGCACTGTCGAGGCTCGATACACCTACAAAATCGGTCCAACCTTCGCCGGACGTGTCAAAAGACTGGACGTTCATGTGGGAGATAGGGTCAAAGCGGGGCAGGTGCTTGGCGAAATGGACCCGGTAGATCTTGAGGAACGCATCCGCGCCCAAGACGCCGCCGTGAAACGGGCAAAAGCACAATTAGACGAGACACAGTCACACCAAAACTATGCCCTAATACAAGCACGCCGTTACGAACAGTTGTTGGAAGTGCGCTCAACCAGTGAGGAGATACACGATACCAAACGACACGAGCTGCAGGTCGCCGAGGCGGGTCTGAACGCTGCGCGCGAGGAATTCGCCCGCATCCGGGCTGAACGCGAGGCATTGGTTGCGCAGCACAGCAATTTGCGTCTGATCGCTCCAGCTGATGGCCTGGTCGTTGCGCGCGATGCCGATCCGGGTACCACGATTGTGGCAGGCCAGGCGGTGGTGGAGTTAATCGACCCTGTGAGCTTGTGGATCAATGTACGCTTCGATCAAATCCATGCGGCTGGGCTTGCCGCAAATCTGCCGGCCCAGATCGTATTGCGTTCTCAAGCGGGCGAATTAGGGGCCGGTCGTGTGTTGTGGGTAGAGCCTTTGGCCGATGCAGTGACCGAAGAAATGCTGGCCAAAGTGGTGTTTGATCAACTGCCCGAGCCGCTGCCTCCCATCGGTGAACTGGCTGAGGTCACCGTTGCTTTACCCGCGCTTCCGGCCGGACCGGTCCTCCCCAATGCGGCTATCC
The DNA here is from genome assembly GCA_041306925.1 of Lysobacterales bacterium. Taxonomy (GTDB): domain Bacteria; phylum Pseudomonadota; class Gammaproteobacteria; order Xanthomonadales; family SZUA-36; genus SZUA-36. The sequence continues at coordinate 1,813 of JBFZEL010000510.1, read as the reverse complement.
ACCGCATCGACGGCATATTGGGCGTGTGGCAGGTCAAAAATGGCGACTTGCACTTTACGCCGGTCACTTTGGGTACCGCCGATTTGGATGGTCTGGTACAGTTCCGTGAAGGGCTGAAGGTCGGCGATCATGTGATCATCTATAGCGCAAAAGCATTGAATGCGCAAAGCCGCATTAAGGTGGTCGAACAGATCCCGGGAGTAAGGCTATGATCAGTCTGGCCGGTCGTGATATCATGCATGCCTGGGGCAAGTTCGTTTTTACCGGCGTTGGTCTTGGGCTACTAATCGGAGTGACCCTCTCCATGGCCGGCATCTACCGTGGTATGGTGGACGACGGCAAGGCATTGCTCGACAACAGCGGCGCCGATCTCTGGGTGGTGCAAAAGGAGACCCTCGGCCCCTATGCCGAACCTTCAAGTATCTACGACGATGTCTGGCGCGGCATTCGCAGCATGTCGGGGGTGTCGCGGACGGCCAATATCACATATCTCACCATGCAGGTGCGCCATAACGAGCGCGACGTGCGGACGATGGTCACAGGCATCAGCGCCGGCGAACCCGGCACACCCGGCTGGCCACCGTATCTCATCGCCGGACGCCACATTACCCGTGGCCATTACGAGGCGGTGGCCGACATCGTCAGCGGCTTCAAGCTCGGCGACCGTATCCAGATCCGCCGCAACTGGCACACCGTGGTTGGCTTGACCCGGCGGATGGTTTCTTCCGGCGGCGATCCGATGATATTCATTCCGCTCAAGGATGCCCAGGAAGCCCAATTTCTCAAGGACAACGACGCCATCCGACAGCAGCGCCGTCGCACCGCTGCAAACCCGGCGTTTAATCGACCACAGGTTCCGGGTTTAGTCGATGCCGTCATCGCTTCGCAAAGCACAAACCCATACGTCAACGCGGTTCTGGTACAAATTGAAGCGGGTCATGACGCGGACAAGGTGGCCGAATCGATCCGACGCTGGAAGCGATTGACGGTCTACACCCGCAGCCAGATGGAGGATATCCTCCTCGGTAAGCTGATCGCCACGTCGGCAAAACAGATCGCTATGTTCCTGGTAATCCTATCGATTGTCAGCGCGGCCATTGTCGCCTTCATTATCTATACCTTGACCCTCGGCAAGATCCGTGAGATCGCGGTGCTCAAGTTGATCGGCACTCGCAACCGGACTATTGCCGCCATGATCATGCAACAGGCCATCGCTCTGGGTATGATCGGCTTCGTGGTGGGCAAGATCACCGCTACCCTGTTGATGGCCCCGATTTTCCCCAAATATGTGTTGCTCGAACCACTCGATTCCGTACGCGGGTTCGTTGCCGTCGTTGTGATCTGCATATTATCGAGCATCATCGCCATTCGTGCCGCCCTCAAGGTCGATCCGGCCGAGGCCATAGGAGGCTGATATGGCAGGCAAAGGAATCCGTATCGAAAGCTTAAAAAAACGCTACGGCAGCGGAGACACTGCTGTTGACGCCCTGAAGAATGTGAATATGCAGGTGGCCCCTGGTGAAGTGGTCGGCCTGATCGGACCTTCAGGATCAGGCAAGACCACGCTCCTCAAGTGCCTGGGCGCAATAATCGAGCCGACCGCCGGGCGCATGACACTTGGCGACGAGGTGATTTACGATGGTGATTGGAAGGTCGGTGACTTGCGCGCCCTGCGTCGTGACAAAATCGGCTTTATCTTTCAGGCACCGTATCTCATCCCTTTCCTTGATGTTACCGACAACGTCGCCCTGCTGCCCATGCTGGCAGGCAAATCCAATGCCGACTCGCGCCAGCGGGCAACAGAGCTGTTGCA
>JBFZEL010000509.1:0-2860 GCA_041306925.1 Lysobacterales bacterium | reverse complement strand
AAGAAAGCTCAAATTGCTATTTATTCTTCTTCACGGTGCTTTTTTAGAGCCGTAAAACGTTGAGTGTAACACGATTTCTGTAAATTGGATGTATCCGTTTTACCAAATATGCTGCACCGTTGATCGGCGCGGACCATCACGCTGTCCGGTTTGATAACGATGTCGCCGGGATTTGGCTGACAAACACCTAAGGAACCTCTGATTAATTCAGAGGTTCCCGCGACACAAGGATGTGTCGCCAAATCAGCGGCGTCAAGCCGTTGATTTGTAAAGCAGTCGAAAATGACACTTTCCAGTTGTCACACTCTGATAATGCCCGGATGCTATTGATCAGAGCTTTTTTAGTTAACATAATTCTGGACCTGCAACAGCAAATCCTTTGCGTCTTCTGCCTGGCTTTTTGTCCCCAGCCAACTGGTCCAACCGAGCGCGCCGCTCTTGCCAAGACAGGTCACTGGTTTTTCATCTTTCCTGAGTACAAGGTTAACTTCCCATAAAAGTTCCATGCCGACATAATTTCTGACTGCCGCAACGAGTGCCTTAAAGGATTTTCCGGTGGGCAGGAATGCCTCGTATCGTTCCAGGTTAAGTGGACCAAGGCGAATCTGAAACTTGTCCTGACGCTGCCAGACCCGCTCACCGATGATTGTATTCCGCCCCAGGCATCCATTCTTATTGCTTTCACCCAAGCGCACATGATCGTGTGCCGGTATTCTCATCCAGTGTGCAACAAACTCACGAACCTGTGTTGGAACATTGAAGTAACCCCTGACGAGCGCCACCAGGCCACTGACATGACGTGGCAACGAACCCAGGTGTCCGGCAAAGCCAAGCTTGGACACATGGTGCATCGCATCAACGTTTCTGAGACTCGGCAGACCGAGTCCGATCAGGGATCCAACATACATGGCAAACCGGTCGTTGGCTGGCCGGTCAAATTGCACGACCGGTTGTGCTTGCGCCCATGCCGCGTAGAAAAGACTGACCGTACGGTGATGAAACATGTCGGCAAATGACTCGAGCGACCGGTCTTTATGGTGTCGTGAGCGATCCCTTGCATACTCTGTCACGTGCAGTGGCATTGGTCCATTGGGGCCAAACAGGCCAAAGAACCGCTGTGACAAACGGGGATAAGGACTTGATCCGTCGATTTTCAGTCCAGCGAGCGTGGCGGGTGCGAAAAAGGTAAACGGCTCCTGCGTGAACCTGATCGGGTCGTCCGTGGGCTTGTAAGACTGCCCCGGAAGCGGCTTGTTATCGTAGAAACAGCTGATACGACGGACAGTCTGGAAAAACCCGTAGCGATAGGGTTTTTCACTGACCTCGGTAAGGAAATTTAAAGCTGCGGTCTCAGACCTGCCTTCACTGGCCATCTGGCAACCTCGCGTTTGTTATCCCTGACTACGATTGTTTCTGTCATGTGATTGATGGAAACATATTTGCGGAAAAATTCGGACAACACTGACCCAAACAGATACATGCCGCCGGCTTCAAAAGCGGTATCATCAAGCACCAGTTTGATTTCCAGACCGCGGCCGAAACTGATCGGTCCGGGTATTGGCAGACGGCGCGTCACCGCTTTTGCGGTAACCGTCAACAACCCGTTGACCTGACGCTCACCTACCGTGTCACCTTTGGAGTAAAGCTGCAATAGTTCGCGCAACGCAGCGGCCCCCTCGTCGGGGTTTTCATCTATCAACGAAAGGAAATTCAATGACAGATGGTTGATGATTCTCCATACATAGTCGCCTGTCGTGACCTGTATTCTGGGTCTGGTCGGTCCGGCCACGCAGCGAATTATCTCAACCGGCGCATTGACCCTAAGAGTGAAATCGCCGTTTTTCTGCCCCAGGGGTATTTGCATGGGAAGGTCACGATTGCTGCACAGTGTCTTAACGCCCAATTGTGTAAGCGTGGTGCTATAGGGCGCTTCATCGGCATCCACCAGGGAAATGAATACTTCCTGACCCAGGTAACCCGAGCGTGCGCCGCTCGAGTGCTGCTTGGATGACAACATTCTCGATTTACGCTGAACGGAATAAAACGCCGAGTTATCCGCGCGAGCATGCTCATCGGTAAGACCATAAAATGGCAGAAACTGTTTGCGTTCCTCCGCCTGCTTTCCATAACCGGTAACAGACAATACCTGGTGTACTTCATAGTCCAGCGGCCGGCTCCGGTCCGCGAGGACATGAAACTCGTAATCCAAGGGGTTGAGGGTAATGCGATCAGCCAGTTTTGGAAAAAGATTGATTGCCGGAACACAGAACGGCAGGAAATTGTTTTTCCCGATGACATTTTCCAAATCATTGTTGCGGTTATCGAGATGAACAATCAGATCAAATCTTTGTCCTGTACCTTTTGGTAAAACCTGGTCAAGACCAGTAAAATTGATAAACCTGAAGCGTTCCGGAAAGGCAAAATATTCCCTTAATAGCCGGTAACCTTCAAATGACCTGGATTGGTAATTAAGCAGGGCTTGCTCAGCTTCAAACCCGAACGAGCAGACATTATCCTTCGAGAGCGAAAACACCTGCCTGTCATTCTTGTCCCCCGTAATGATGGTAAACCCGCAGACGCCGGCCAGGACATGCTCATATAGCGCCAGGGGTATGGTGCCGCTGCCGCCGAGAAATAATGGCAGTTCCTTGATTTTCAGTGCGGAAACAGCAACGCCCTTGGCCGCCTCTATACCTATTCGCAAACCGGCGGAGACCTCGCGACCGGGTTTGATTCCCAGGTTTGCCAGGGCCGCGCGGGTACCCAGGTAATCGGCATCAACCACTGTGATCGGAAACAATTCGACATCATGTGCGGTCCTGTACTCACACGGTGTCTGCATGTTTGGACCCAAACCGCT
>JBFZEL010000508.1:0-10727 GCA_041306925.1 Lysobacterales bacterium | reverse complement strand
GGCCGGGTCATTTTACGTCCGTCGGGAACCGAACCGCTGGTGCGTGTCACGCTGGAAGGCCCGGATGAAAACCAGGTCAGGCAACTCGCTGCCGAACTGGCTGAGGTCGTACGCGCCGCACTGGCGGGCTGAGCTCTAAATCTATATCAGGCCCGGGGTTTGCGCGCCAGCAGCCATTCACGGACCGGCCATAAACAAACTGCAGTACTGTCGGATGCAGTTATATTCCCGCTGACTACGCAGATGTTTTTATGATTTACCAAAGCTGACTGGTCGGAAACGCGCGCTTTCAAACAGCCTTGAATTACCGTGCAAACGAAGCTGTGCGGACAATCTGAAATGTCGCTTGACCTGCGTCAACAAAGGCCGAGATAAATCGAGAAACTTGGTTATCCGGAGGCACCCCGGATTTATAATACCGGCAGGTTCAACTGCTACCCAAGGAGATAAAAATGAACCAGTATCTCAATTCTGTCATGGCCACAGTCAGGGCTAAAAACCGCGGTGAAGATGAGTTCCTTCAGGCGGTGGAAGAAGTCCTGGAAACACTCTCCCCGGTGTTGGAAAATCATCCAGAATATGTCGAAGCAAAAATCATTGAGCGCATTGTCGAGCCGGAACGAACGATCATTTTCCGCGTTCCCTGGTTTGATGATGCCGGCAACGTCCAGGTAAACCGGGGTTTTCGTGTTGAGTTCAACAGTGCTATTGGTCCATACAAGGGTGGCACGCGATTCCATGCCTCAGTAAACTTGGGGTCACTCAAATTCCTTGGGTTTGAACAGACCTTCAAGAACGCTCTCACTGGTTTGCCCATGGGCGGTGGCAAAGGCGGGGCTGATTTTCAGTTCCGGGAGCGGAGTGACAACGAGATCATGCGTTTCTGCCAGAGTTACATGACCGCGCTATTCGATCAAATCGGACCTGATACCGATGTTCCGGCCGGCGACATCGGGGTCGGCGCAAGGGAAATCGGGTTTCTCTTTGGTCAGTACAAGCGCCTCACCAGAACCTTTGATGGAACCATGACGGGCAAGGGGCTCAATTGGGGTGGGTCGCGATTGAGACCCGAAGCGACCGGTTATGGGGTTGCGTATTTCACGGAGGAAATGCTCAAGTGCAGAAGCGAAGGCCTGGATGGCAAGATCGTGGCTGTCTCGGGGTTTGGTAACGTCGCATGGGGAGCGGTACAAAAAGTGACCGAGATGGGTGGTAAGGTCGTGACGCTTTCAGGGCCGGATGGATTCATTTACGATCCGGACGGGGTGAGCTGAGACAAGATCGAGTTTATGCGTGAAATGCGTTTGGGCGGACTGGATGAGGTTAGACAGTACGCCGATCATTATAAGGTCAAGTTTAACGCCGGACAGCGGCCGTGGATCGTTCCGTGTGACGTGGCCATGCCTTGCGCCATACAGAATGAATTGGACGAAAAGGACGCTGCTGCGCTGCTGGCCAATGGTTGCCGTTGCGTTACCGAGGGTGCCAACATGCCCAGCACCGCGCAAGCTGTCCATAAAATCCTGGAAGCCGGGATACTTTACGGCCCCGGCAAGGCAGCCAACGCGGGTGGCGTGGCGGTTTCGGGTCTGGAAATGTCCCAAAACAGTATGCGTCTGAGCTGGTCCCGGGAAGAAGTGGACAAACGTCTCCACGACATCATGATTTCGATTCATAGGGCGTGCAGGAACACCGCGGAAGAGTATGGCAAACCCGGCAACTATGTACTCGGAGCCAACATTAGCGGTTTCCTTAAAGTTGCAGACGCCATGATGGACCAGGGTCTAGTCTGATAAATCCATATGCAGCCGGATGTCCGATGTGGAGATATCCGGCTTTTTTCACTGCTTGTGAGTTGCCAGCCAATTGCACCGGTTTTGCGGAAGCTACTGTGATAAGCCGGTCAGCTTTGCTACTGTAATTCCATGAAACCCGTTATTGATTTAAAACTTTTTGATCAGGAGCCCGCGCATTTCGACGCGCTGATGTCTTTCAAGGTCAAGGATATCCTCCTCGTTTCAAGCCTGTATGACATCTACAGCCTGCGCGAGGACGGCCAACTGGCCAGCATGGTGATGTCCGAATACTCCGAATTGGGGCTTTCGAGCGCGCCCGCGATCAAGCGGGTAGGCGCCGGCTTAGGCGCTCTGAAGGCACTGCAAGAACACGGTTTTGACCTGATCATAGTTTTTCGTTCGCTCAGTGATATCGATCCGCTCGAATTCAACGCCCGGGCCAAGCAACTGCAACCGGATATTCCCATTATCCTGCTGGCATTTCATCACCGTGAGCTTGAATTGATGAGAGCGCACTGGAGTCAGGCATTTGACGAAGTGTTTTTCTGGAGCGGTGAGTCCAGGATGCTTCTGACCATCATCAAAGTTGTCGAAGACAAGAAAAATGTTGAAGCCGACACTCGGCTTATCGGTGTCCGGGTGATTATCCTGGTTGAGAACTCGGTTCGGTTTTATTCATCTTTCTTACCCCTGATATATACCGAGACCATGCGGCAGACCTCGGCGCTGATGTCGGAGAGCATCAACGCCGCCAGCCGGCTCCTGCGTATGCGGGCGCGGCCGAAGATATTGCTGGCGAAGAATTTCGAAGAAGCCCTGGCATTATTCAGGACGTACAGGAAATACCTGCTGGGTGTCATTACGGATATCCAGTTTGCAAAAGACGGCCGCATTGACGAATCGGCCGGGGTTCAACTGGCGAACCTGATCAAAAAAGAAATCGGTGATTTGCCGGTTTTGCTGCAGTCGTCACATAACGCCAACCTGGAACGCGCTATAGAATGCAAAGCCGGTTTTGTCAACAAGCGGTCGCCCACGCTGCTGAATGAAGTGAGCGCGTTTATCAATGAAAACTTCGGTTTTGGTGATTTTGTGTTCAGGCTGCCCGATGGGTCGGAACTTGACCGCGCGGGCAACTTTGGTGAAATGAAGAGAATTCTCGCCGAGGTCGATATCAGGTCGCTGGTCTATCACGCCGAGAGAAACCATTTTTCCAACTGGCTGATGGCGCGGACAGAGTTTGACCTGGCCGAGCGGCTGCGGCCCAAAAGGGTCAGTGAGTTCAAGAACCACGATGAAATGCGCGCCTACCTGCTCAAGGTCTTCGAGGATTTCCTGCACGAAAGACAGGTGGGTGTGATCACCGATTTTTCTCGCGACAATTACGATGGGCGGGCTGAGTTTTTACGGATTGGCGAAGGTTCGCTGGGTGGCAAGGGCCGCGGCCTGGCCTTCGTCAATAATCTGATCAACCGCTTCCCCGTTTATAACGCTTTTCCCGGAACCAACATCTCGGTGCCCCGCTCAGCGGTCATCTGTACCGGCGCTTTTGACCAGTTTATGGAAAGCAACAATCTGACCGGGTTTGCACTGGGTGAGCATAGCGACGAAGAGATCATCGCGGCTTTTACCCACGCCAAGGTCCAGCCAGACCTGGTGGAGGACTTGAAAGCCTACTTGGGCGTTGCCAGCTTTCCCCTCGCAGTGAGATCCTCTTCACTGCTGGAGGATTCCCATTATCAACCGTTTGCGGGGATTTACGACACCTATTTCCTGCCCAACAATTATCATTCCCTGAGTGGTCGTTTAACCAGGCTGCTGACCGCCATCAAATTGGTCTACGCCTCGGTTTATTGCCGGAATTCAAAAAATTATATCGAAGCGACCGGCAACCGCACCGAAGAAGAGAAAATGGCAATTATCCTGCAGGAGATTGTCGGTCAAAACAGGGGCGGCCGTTATTACCCGGTGTTTTCCGGCCTGGCCAGGTCTTACAATTTCTATTCGGTTGGACGTATCAGACCGGAAGAGGGCATTGCCTATGTTGCACTTGGGCTCGGCAAGACGATCATGGAAGGCGATGACTGTTTGTTCTTCTCCCCGGCCAATCCACAGGTTTTGCCGCAATTTTCCAAGCCACAGGATTATCTGAGAAGTACCCAGCGCGAGTTTTTTGCGCTGGATATGAACAAACCCTCGGTATTTCCGAAGAGAGGCGGGGAGGATGGTTTGGTCAAACTCAAAATGTCCGAAGCAGAAGCACACGGGGTCCTCAAATTTGTAGGATCCACTTACTCTGCTGAGAATGACCGGATTTATCCTGGAATCGGGCGCAAGGGCACCCGGATCATTACGTTTGACCCAATTCTGAAGTCAAAAATATTCCCGTTGGCCAGCATAGTCCAGTACCTTCTGCGACTCGGCAGCCAGGCAATGAACGTTCCTGTTGAAATGGAATTCGCTGTGGAAATCAATAACGAACCGGATAAACCAGATGATTTCCGGTTCCTGCAAATCCGGCCGATGCTGGTGGATTCATCTTTCGAAGACATTTCTGAATTGGCAGGCACTGGCGAGCAGGTATTTTGCAGGTCAGAACAGGCACTCAGTCATGGCCGGATCGACGGTATCCGGGATATCGTCTTTGTCAAGGGTGAAAATTTTGAGCGTGGCAATATGGTTCGTATGGCCGATCAGGTCGGCGCATACAATCAAAAGTTCAAAGACAGGAACCAACCTTACATGTTGATCGGGCCGGGGCGATGGGGAACTTCGGACCGGTGGCTTGGCATTCCGACAAAATGGGACCAGATATCCTCGGCCCGTGTGATCGTTGAAGCCGATTATGGTGATTTTGTGGTTGAACCGTCCTTCGGAACGCATTTTTTCCAAAACCTGATCGCCTTCCAGATCGGCTATCTGACGATTAAAAGCAAAGGTAACAGTGATTTTCTCGACTGGGACTGGCTCAACTCCATCGCAGCTGTGTCGGAAACAGAACATATCCGGCATGTTCAACTGCAATGTCCGTTGCATATCCTGATTGACGGTCGCAACGGCAGAGCGGTTGTATTTAAAACCGACCCCGCTGCGGAACCGAAGGATTCAACAGGAATCCCCGGGGGAATAAACTGAGCGGCGATTCAAAGAATTGAAACAGGCGGGCGCTCCTGTTCATCGACGCTGAGTTTGAATATATCCGGGCGCGAATAATGGCCAACCGGGTCCATGTCATAACGGGCTTTTATGATGTCATCGAGATCGATACCGGTCGCAACCAGGCCTTCCCGGTCATAGACTGGACCGGCGAGCACTTCCCCCATCGGTGACATGATCACGCTGCCGCCCCGGATCAGGGGTTTGTCATCCGGCCAGGTTTGGTCCTGGCGCCGGTCGCCCGCCGGCGCGGGCTGGAACTGGCAGGCGCTGACCAGGAAGTTGCGGCCCTCGTAGGCAATGAAAGACATGCTGGTTTGCCAGATATCGCGGTCATCCACCGTTGGCGCGCACCAGATCTCGATGCCCTTTGCGTACATGGCCGTGCGCAACAGCGGCATGTAGTTTTCCCAGCAGATGGCGGCGCCGATCCGTCCCGCAGCCGTGTCCACGACCGGCAAGGTTGAACCATCACCCTGTCCCCAGATCAACCGTTCGCTGGCGGTTGGCATCAACTTGCGATGTTTGGCAAGCAGTTCGCCCTGGCTTGAAATGAACAGCGCCGTGCAGAAAAGCGTCGCGCCACTACGTTCAATGACGCCGATGACAATGGCGGTATTGCAGGTTTTCGCGAGGCCGGCAACCGCGGCCACTGCCGGACCGTCGAGGTCCACGGCCTGTCGCCAGTATTGCAGGAATTCCTCGCGCCCCGCCGTCGTCCGGTAGCCGACCCGGGTACCAAAATCCGCTCCCTTTGGATAACCGCCCAGCAGGGCTTCGGGCATCACCAGCAAATCACAGCCTGACTGCCTGATCTGTTGCTCAAATGCCAGGATTTTATCCAGCGTCGCCGCCGTTCCATGCAGATCGCTGCCGACTTGCAGGGCGGCGATGACCCTCTCTTTCATCTGCCTAAATCACTCCGAGAACCCTGCCGACTTTTGTGAAGGCTTCCACCGCACGGTCCAGGTGGTGTCTCTCGTGCGCGGCTGAAACCTGCACGCGGATGCGGGCTTCACCCCTTGGCACGACCGGGAAGAAAAAGCCGATGACATAGATGCCTTCGGCGAGCAGGCGGGCGGCAAATTCCTGGGCTAGCGGCGCGTCGTACAGCATGACCGGAACGATGGGGTGGATACCCTGCTTGATGTCAAAACCCGCCGCGCTCATTTGCTCGCGGAAATAACGCGTATTGCTTTCCAGCTTGTCGCGTCTGTCGGTAGAGGCGGACAGCATTTCGAATACCTTGATGGAGGCTGCGACCAATGCTGGCGGCAGGGTATTGGAAAACAGGTAGGGGCGTGAACGCTGACGCAGCAGGTCAATGATCTGCTGGCGGCCGGTGGTAAAACCGCCGGAGCCGCCACCGAGCGCCTTGCCGAGCGTCGAAGTGAAGACGTCTATCTTGTCCAAGACGCCGTGGTGCTCCGCGGAGCCGCGCCCGGTGGGACCCAAAAATCCGGTCGCGTGGCTGTCATCGACCATGACCAGGGCATCATAACGCGCTGCAAGCGCCGTAATTTCATCCAGCCTGGCGATATATCCATCCATGCTGAAGGCGCCATCGGTGGCAATCAAGCGTGTGCGACAAGCCTGCGTATCCTTCAGCGTTTGCTCGAGCGCCTGCATGTCACTGTTGGCGTAGCGAAAGCGCTGGGCTTTGCACAGGCGTATGCCGTCGATGATCGAAGCGTGATTCAGGGCATCGGAAATCACCGCGTCCTGTTCGTCGAGGATGGTCTCGAAAAGCCCGCCGTTGGCGTCGAAGCAGGAGGTGTAGAGGATGGTGTCCTCGCTGCCATAGAATTCCGAGATCGTCTTTTCGAGTTGCTTGTGCAGGTCCTGTGTGCCGCAGATGAAACGCACCGAGGCGAGGCCAAAGCCGTGCTCGTCCAAGGCCTTGTGCGCGGCGGCGATTACCTCCGGATCATCTGCCAGCCCGAGGTAGTTGTTGGCGCAAAAATTCAGCACTTGCTGACCGCCCTGGACCTTGATTTCCACGCTTTGCGGCGTGGTGATGACCCGTTCGGTTTTATACAGTCCGGCGGCGCGGATTTCCGCCAGTGTCGTTTCCAGGTGTTGCAGTGAAACCATGTCAATTTCTCCTTGGGACAACCCCGCGCGGTACCGGGACTTGCAGATTTGGATTCCGGAAATTCAGACCTGTCCCCGGGGTCTTAATGGGTCTTAAATGGTGCCGGTCCAGTCACACACCACTTTACCGGACTGCCCCGCGATCATCAGCTGGAAGCCGGTTTCGAATTCTTCAATCGGGATATGGTGGGTCAGGGCCTTGTGCAACGGGAAACCAGTCAGCACCATCTGCGTCATCTTGTACCAGGTTTCATACATGCGGCGGCCATAGATGCCATGTATTTCCAGGCCCTTGAATATGATCTGGTCCCAGTCGACACCGGTCCCGGCAGGCAACAGGCCCAGCAGGGCAACCTGTCCGCCGTTGAACATGTGGTGTAACAGGTCATTGAAGGCTGCGGGTTGCCCGGACATCTCCATGCCGATGTCAAAACCCTCGATATTGAGTTCTTTCACGACGCTGTGGATGGACTCGCGCTTGACATTGACCGTGCGCGTGGCGCCCATGTTGGCGGCCAGGTTCAGGCGGTAGTCGTTGACATCGGTGATGACGACGTGGCGTGCCCCCACGTGTTTACATATACCGGCGGCGATAATTCCAATCGGCCCGGCGCCGGTTATCAGCACGTCTTCTCCGACCAGGTCAAACTGCAGTGCGCAATGCGCTGCATTGCCGAACGGGTCAAAGAATGCGGCCAGCTCCGGTGCGATCGCAGCGGGGATTGGCCAGAGATTGGTGGCAGGTACGACAACGTACTCGGCAAAAGCACCATCACGGTTGACGCCGATGCCAATGGTATTGGGGCACAGGTGGCGCTTGCCGGCGCGGCAGTTGCGGCAATGCCCGCATATGATGTGGCCTTCCGCCGAAACGCGGTCACCGATGTTGTACCCGGTAACCCCCGCGCCCAGTTCTGCGATCCTGCCGACAAACTCGTGGCCGATGGTCATACCCGGTCTGATGGTTCTTTGCGCCCACTCATCCCAGTTGTAAATGTGTACGTCGGTGCCGCATATGGCGGTTTTCTCGACTTTGATCAGAACCTCGTTGGTGCCGGTCTGCGGGATGGCCACTTCCTCCATCCAAATGCCCCGGGCGGACTCGCGTTTTACCAATGCGCGCATGGTCTGTGACATGGCTGCTCCTGAATTGATCTGGTGGTCGTGTACGCTGTGAATTATACCGGAGTGCGCTTCAAGCTGCTCATTTGGCATGCGCCAGGGCGGCGTGGATGGCAGTCAATGCGACGCCTGCCGTAGTCTGCAGGCTGAAGTCCGCCAATTCAGTCAGGGAGGTGGGCGACGGGTTGATTTCGATGACTGTCGAGCCCGCACGGAGTGCGATAAAGGGCAGGGACGCCGCGGGCTGCACGAGGGTCGACGTACCGATGGTAAAGCACACATCGCAGGCGAGCGCCGCGTTCGTGGCCCGCTCCATGACACCCTCAGGTAACAGCTCGCCAAACCAGACCACGGCTGGTCTTGCCAGACCTTGCGGATGATGGGGAGAGACCGGCGGCCGTCCTGGGTTGGCAAGGGTCCAGCTGTTTTCGATGGTCTTGCCGGTTTCGCTGCAGATCGAACGCATGATATTGCCATGCAATTCGACAACCTTGGTCGAGCCCGCCTGCTGGTGGAGTCCATCGACGTTCTGTGTCACCACCAGCATGCTGTCAAAGTAAGCTTCCATTTCAGCCAGCGCAATATGCCCGGCATGGGGACGGACCCTGCTGATATTGACGCGGCGCTCTGCATACCAGTCCCACACGACCCCGGGGTTTTTCCTGAATGCCTCTGGCGTTGCCAGGTCCTGCGGCCGGAATTTTGCCCACAAACCGCTCTGGGCGTCACGAAAGGTCGGCACACCGCTTTCCGCCGACATCCCGGCACCCGTCAGGACCAGTATGTTCCTTGCGTTGCGTAGCACCCCGATCAATCCGGCAGGTAATTGCATCACTTCAGGCTCGCTATCCAATGGTCAGCATATGGCTAAGAGTTGATTCTGCGTGTATTCTATCTGGTTCTGCGTAATGTATGAGCCTGAATTCAACCTGTTTTGCTGGTTGGCCGGGCAAGTGAGAATTTTTTAAAGCGTGTTGGCTTCGAGGCAGGTAGCAGATGACAGGAAAGCTCTTTATCAAGACACATGGCTGTCAGATGAATGAGTATGACTCAGACAAAATGGCGGACGTACTCGCCGCGTCTCACGGTCTGGAACTGACCGATTCCGAGGCCGACGCCGACGTGATTCTCGTCAACACCTGTTCCATTCGTGAGAAGGCCCAGGAAAAAGTGTTTTCGCAGTTGGGCCGCTGGAAAAAACTGAAATCCGCCGGCCGCAAGGTCGTGATTGGCGTGGGTGGCTGTGTCGCCAGCCAGGAAGGCGAGGCCATCATCAAGCGCGCACCCTATGTCGACATGGTTTTCGGACCACAGACACTGCACCGCCTTCCGGACATGCTCGACTCGGTCCGTAACACCGGCAGGCCAAGCGTCGATATTTCGTTCCCGGAGATAGAGAAATTTGACAGCCTGCCCGCCGCCGGCGCCAAGGGGCCCAGTGCATTTGTATCCATCATGGAGGGCTGTTCGAAATACTGTACGTTCTGCGTCGTGCCCTATACGCGCGGCGAGGAAGTCAGCCGACCCCTGGACGACGTTGTGGCGGAGTGCGCGGGCCTGGCCTCGCAGGGCGTCAAGGAAATCAACCTGCTGGGGCAGAATGTCAATTCATACGACGGCGAACTGAACGAAGGCGACAGGGCTGACCTGGCCCTGCTGATCCATTATGTCGCCGCCATCGATGGCATCGAGAGGATAAGGTTCACCACCTCGCATCCCGTGGAATTTTCAAACAGCCTCATCGAAGCATTTGGTGAAGTCCCCAAACTGGCAAATTACGTTCACCTGCCGGTGCAAAGCGGTTCTGACCGCGTCCTGGCGATGATGAAGCGTGGACATACCGTGCTCGAATACAAACAGAAGATACGCCGCTTGCGCGAGCAGCGTCCCGATATCAGCCTGTCCTCCGATTTTATCGTGGGATTTCCAGGCGAAACGGAGCGCGATTTTGAAAACACGCTGAAGCTGATCGCCGAAATCAATTTCGACCAGAGCTTCAGTTTCATCTACAGCGCACGGCCGGGCACGCCGGCGGCTAACCTTCCCGATGACACGCCGCTGGAAGTCAAGAAGGAACGTCTCGCGAGGCTACAGGCCCTGGTCAACAGGCAGGCTTTCGCCATCAGCAGGGCCATGGTCGGCAGCGTGCAGCGGATCCTGGTGGAGGGTCACAGTAAAAAGGATTCTCTGCAGCTTGCTGGCAGGACGGAAAACAACCGGGTGGTGAATTTTGCTGGTCATCCGCGCCTGGTCGGACAGTTCGCCAATGTGGTCATTACCGAGGCGTTGCGGAATTCCCTGCGCGCACGTATCGTCGCGGTCGATGCACCAGCGACCGCCATGGCCTCGTAACCGTATGAGCCAGAGGATCAACCTGGAACTGGAACCCGCCGATACCGAGCGCCTGGCCAACCTGTGCGGCCAGTTTGACCAGCACCTGAAACAGATAGAAAGCCGGTTGTGCGTGGATGTTTTCTGCCGCGGCAGCCTGTTTACGGTACAGGGTGAACTCCGCCAGGCACGCGCGGCCAGTCGCTTGCTCAAGCAGTTGTACACGCT
>JBFZEL010000507.1:0-3936 GCA_041306925.1 Lysobacterales bacterium | reverse complement strand
TGGCCCACGCAAAACCTCAACCCGTTCCAGGTCATAGGTGCGCACATCGGGGACCTGGGTATTGCCGATGAGTGAGAATGGGAGCTCATCCAGGTAGTAACCCACGGTGGCGTTACCGTAAACGGAATTGATACCACGGATCTGGATGTTCTGGGTACCAGATTTGTCGTCGATAATGCCGACGCCGGGAGCCGCCTGAAGGAAATCGGATAACTCCACTGCACCCATGTCTGCCAACATGTTGTTGGTGAACGCACTGATGGACATAGGCACATCAATCAGCGCTTCTGCGCGCTTCTGTGCCGTAACAATAACCTCTTCCAGTACCCCGTACTCTTCCTGCTCGGCTTCCTGGCCAAACGCGGAAAAGCTGCAGAGAAACCCGCAAGAAAAGAACAAAGACCAACCAATAATAGCTCTGGCGCGATTCATAATAGCAACTCTCCTCATGTGAAAACCCTCAAAAATGATCGTCCCAAGAGTGGAGACGCACTAAAACAAGTTATCCTCAAACCCTATTTATGATTTCTGGAAACCGGATGCTCCAGACTCCGGAAAAGATTCGTCAGATTGGCCTTTTCTTGATCGTCTGGCTTCAAGTCGTTGTGCGATAATGCGTTGCCGTCCGGCATTGATCGGAAAATACCAGATCAGCGGGGCCGCAATTAATACCAGTGCAGCCGGGAACAGGCTGAATGTGAACAGCAGGCCGAATCTCGCTGTTTGCGTTTGTTCAGCCAGTTGTGGGTCAAATCCAAACCAGCCAACAAGGGCCAGCCCGATCGCACCGCCGACCTGTGGAACCGCCTTGTACAACAGCAGGTAGAACGAATAATAGGTGCCGGCGTAATCCCCCCCGAAACGCAAGCTGCCGTAGTCCACGATATCGGCCAATACGGCAGGACCGGCGACTGCGTAGGAAACAAACATGAACACGACCGTGACTTGCAGCGCGGTCAGCCACAAAGTTGCGTATTCACTTGGCTGGATCAATCCATAAAGGAACATGAAAAATGCAGCTCCGGCGGTGCTTAGCGCCCACGCCTGTTGCTTGCCAAAGCGCCGGCACAAATAACCCCATAGTGGTACTGCAAGGGCACCCAGTGGCAGGGCAATAAGGAATACACCTGCCAGGGCTTGACCCTGGTCCATGTAGGCGGCAAAGAAAAAGAACAGCACACCGTTGGACATGCCGGTTGCGACGCCGATCAGGCCAAACATCAGGGCAAAAATCAGCAACGGACGATTCTTGAAGATGGCGCGCCAGATTTGCCTTCGGGGCAAGGATTCTTTTGGCGCGGGGGCAGCACCGTTGGGAACAAACTTTACGGCGATCAGGGTCAGAACCGGCATGGCCACGACGGCAAGCATAGCGGTCATGTGCAAGGTCTCGTCGGTAAATTCGGTGGTTGGGAATATCGGCAGGTAGGGCAAGCCAAAAAACGCCATGGATCCGAGATACATAAAGCCGGCCCGCCACGTCGAGAGCCGGGTTCGATCATTGTAGTTTGAGGTGATTTCCGGTATCCACGCACCATAGGGTATTTCACCGAGTGCCCAGCCCAGGTAGGCAAGCAGGGTCCAGATCATGAAATAAGTAGCGGTAACAGGGGGTGTGGGGGCATAGAGGAACCAGGCTGAGACCACGGTCAGCAGGGCCCCGACCAGTAACCAGGGTTTGCGGGTACCAAACCGGGCACGGAAGCGGTCCGAGATGTAACCCACCAGCGGGTTGCTTACGGCGTCGACGATTCCGGCAACCAGCAGCACGGTGGCGATGGATTGTACAGAAAGGCCAAAATGAACCGCGTAGATTCCCTGGATAATCCCGAAAGTTGGCCCGTGAATCAGCGCCTGTGAAAACGCGGGAGCCGAATAAGCCGCCAGGACTTTGCGTGATAGCGGTGGTGAAATGACTTGTGATGTCACAGCCCTGATGCCGCCCTAAAGTGTTTCATCGGGGTAAGTCAACACAGAACGTCATCCAGAAACGCCCGAACCACGGGGACGACGACCTCCGGTTTGATTGCGACTTCATGGCCATGGCCTGGAATTTCACGTACCTGCCAGCCCATGGTTTCGAGTTCCGGTGTCCGTTTGCGCAAGAGTTCCGCAAAAGGCAGCTCTACGCCCCCGGCATCGGTCAGGGAATGTTCGCCCACGTAGGCCATTCTTGGACACGAGATCGTCGCGACCTGTTCGGCTTCCCGCCAATCCAAAAGGCTGCCGTAGTAGTTGGCCCATTGCGCGTACTGGGCATCGTCGCGCAGGATAATGCGGGCGTAGTCGGGAGGATTGTCCAGGTGTACCTGAGCGCCCCGGAATATATCTTCAAAGGGCCCACCCAGCGGCGGCCAGCCACCCACTACCAGCGCTGTAAGGCGGTCTGTTTTTGTGGCCAGATGCAAACCGGCGATGCCTCCAAAGGAATAGCCCCACCAGGCAAACTGATCAAAGCCTGCAGCATCCGCCACATTGAGCATGTCTTCGCAAACCCGATCAGATGTCAAATGCGCAGGCAGGATGGATTTGCTCTTGCCTATACCCGGGTAGTCAAGAAGCAATACCGAATAGCGATCACACAGACGGTCAAGGTAGCCAGCAAGGACCGCTTCACCCTCTGCGCCAAAAATCTCGCCATGGGATGCCATCAGGGGAAACCCCAAAAGCAGCGGATGACCTGTCCCGTGCACCTCAAAATAAATTCCTCTGGAGGACTGACCGGCTTTCTGCAAGCTCATACAGTTGCACCATGGGTATTCTGATGCACAGAATCGATCCAGCCTTGCACGTGTTCATCCAACAAATCCAGTGTAACTGGTCCGGCGTTCAGGAAACGGTCATGCAATCCACGAAGATTGAATGATTGACCCATATCCCTGCTTGCCCGATTGCGTAATTCTTTAAATTTGAATTCGCCAACCTTGTAGGCCAGTGCCTGGCCGGGCATACCGATGTAGCGGTCTACTTCTGCCTCGATTGTTGCATAGTCCAGGGACAGGTTAGCAGTCATGTAGCTGACAGCTTTTTCCCTGCTCCAGCCCTTCATGTGAATGCCGGTATCTACCACGAGGCGAGCGGCCCGCCACATTTCCATTTCAAGACATCCGTAGTGGGCGTACGGATCGGAATAAAAGCCAAAGTCATGACCAAGTTGCTCACAATACAGCCCCCAGCCCTCAATATAGGCCGTGTAATTGGCCAGGCCGTAACGTCTGAATGCCGGCAATTCCTGCATTTCCTGCATCAGCGCGATGTGCATCAGGTGTCCAGGCCAGGCCTCGTGCAAAGTCAGGGGCACGTGCAGGTAGCTGGGGCAGCGTTCAGGCAGGCTGGTCACCCAGTAGATGCCGGAGGAGGTGCCGTTTGGCGGATTGGGTTGCGCATAGGCGGGCGGAACATGGGCAGCCAGTCCTTCGGGAACTGATTCCACCCCGTAGGTCATGCGTGGCAGACGGCCGAAGAATTCCGGTATTTTGCGATCAATACGCTTGCAAAGAATCCCGATCTGCTCGAGAACGCGCTGACCGGACGATTCATAAAACTGATCGTCATTTGCCAGGAAAGATCTGAATCCAACCAGGTCATCAGGATAGCCATTTGCGCTCGCGATAGCTGACATGGCATCCGCAATACGGGCGACTTCTTCACACCCCTTTATGTGAATGGTTTCCGGCGTTAGATCGGAACTGGTGTAATAACGAACCAGGAAGCGGTAATACGCGTCGCCATCCGGTTCTTCCGAAGTGGCGATAGAGTCACGGCAATACGATGCATATTCGTTACGCAGCATATCGACCCAGGTCCGGTATGCCGGGCGGATTTCATTCTCGATTAAAGATTGCATGACAGTCTCTTCAGCATCGAAAATCCTTCCCGCAGCCGACGCCCTGGCAAACGGTCCCAGCCACACGCTCTTTTCCGGCGGGGCTTCAA
>JBFZEL010000506.1:0-3277 GCA_041306925.1 Lysobacterales bacterium | reverse complement strand
AACGGCTGCGGTAAAACCACCTTGCTGAGGCTATTGGCGGGTTTGCTCGAACCCAGCGAAGGCAGGCTGCACAAAAAGGATCAAGCCCTCTATTCAGGTCATTTCCCGGCCATCAAGGACGACTTGAGCGTGGAGGAAAACATCCGCTTCTGGATGAAATTCATGGGGACGCGCAAGTCCGGCCAGATGGACGGCCTGTGTGAGCAGGTCATCGAAGAGATCGGCCTGACAGCGGTCGCCCAACAGGAAGGCCGCACGCTTTCGGCCGGTCAGCGCAAGCGCTGCTCACTGGCGCGCCTGCTTTTCTGTGACGAAACCCTGTGGTTGCTCGATGAACCCTACTCGAACCTCGATCCCCAGGGCATCGCCATGCTGGATCGCATATTAAAGGCTCACTTGAATGGTGGTGGCGCCTGCATCATGACCACCCATGGCAGCCTGCGCCCGGTAGGTTTTGAGCTCAATGAGTGTCACATGATCAGCGGCCGTGAAAGATATGCCGGGGCGGCGTCATGAGCAGGCAAACGGCGGGCACGGCTTTTACCGCACTGCTGCGGCGTGACTTTCTGCTGGCTTACCGGCGTCGGGCCGAGTTGCTGCAACCACTGATGTTCCTGCTGGTGGTCGTGACCTTGTTTCCATTGGGTGTAGGACCGTCACCGGGCCTGCTGGCCGATATCGCGCCGGGCGTTATCTGGATCGCGGCACTGCTGGCCACGGTGTTGTCACTGGACAGTTTGTTCAGATCCGACTTTGAAGACGGAACTCTGGAGCAGATGGTGTTGTCTGGTCAACCACTGGCCTTGATTGCGCTGGCGAGAACCGTGGCCCACTGGCTGGTGGCCGGTCTGCCCATCGTACTGCTGTCGCCGTTACTGGCCATGTGGATGAATCTCCCTGATGAAGGTCTGTTAATTTTGATAGAATCGCTGGCCATTGGCACCCCGGTACTGAGTCTGATCGGCGCGATTGGCGGCGCTTTGACCGTCAGCCTCAAGCGGGGCGGCCAGTTGTTATCATTGCTGGTATTTCCCTTGTACGTGCCGTTGCTGATCCTGGCGACCAACGCGGTCAGCTCAGCCGTTGCCGGTCTGCCATACACCGGACAACTGGGCCTGATGATCGCGGGTTTGATTGCGTCCCTGACGCTCGCACCCTTTGCAACAGCAGCCGCGCTAAAATTGAGTCTGACTTGATGAATCCAATCTATTTGTTCTTTCATAAAACCGGATCGCCACCGTGGTTCTACAGTTTCAGCGGCACGCTGATCCCGTGGTTGTGGGCCGGGTTTTTCATCATGGCCGCCTATGGGCTTTACTTGGGCCTGTTGGTCGCCCCTCCAGATTATCAGCAGGGCGAAAGTGTGCGCATCATGTATATACATGTGCCGGCGGCGTGGATGTCGATGATGATCTACGGACTGATGGCCATATGGGGGTTCATAGCCCTGGTCTGGCGTATCCGCATCATGGAAGTACTGATCATATCAAGCGCCCCAATAGGCGCCGCGTTTACGATCATCGCACTGACCAGCGGTTCCCTCTGGGGCCGCCCGACATGGGGAACCTACTGGGTATGGGACGCGCGCCTGACCTCGGAACTGGTATTGCTGTTTCTTTATTTTGGCGTCATCGCCCTCTACAACGCTTACGACGAACCACGCAAGGCGGCCAAGGCGGCTTCGCTGATGGCAATCGTCGGCGCCATCAACCTGCCGATCATTCATTTCTCGGTCGTGTGGTGGAACACCCTGCACCAGGGCAGCAGCATCGGCACCTCGGGCAGCAGCATCCACCCAAGCATGCTTTGGCCGCTGTTGTGGATGGCCATCGCGTTCAAGTTTTTTTACGGCGCGAACCTGTTGAGCCGGGCGCGGGTGAGACTGTTGAAGCAGGATCACCGCAAACGCTGGGTACAGGATTTGCTCACGGAAGGAAAAAGTTAGATGTCACACACACCTTTTATTCTGGCCGCCTATCTGATCTGCACCGTGGTGCTGCTGTGGGCGGCATTGTCACCGGTAATCAACAGACTCGGTTTGCTCCGGCAACTGAAAAACCGCCACGCAAGGATGGATAAAGCATAATGACCCCAACACGCAAACGCAGATTGATTGGTGTACTGGTTATCGTATTCGGCGTCAGCGTCGCCGCCGCGGTAGCCATGAAAGCCCTGAATGAAAACATGCTGTTTTTTGTCAGCCCGACGGACGTCAAGGAACAGGCATTACCGGCCGGTAAACGCTTCCGCCTGGGCGGACTGGTGGTCAACGGCAGTGTAGCCCGCGCGAGCGACAGTCTTGCCGTGATGTTTGCCGTCACCGATGGGCCGGCCTCCGTCGATGTCAGGTTTGACGGCATATTGCCGGACCTGTTCCGCGAGGGCCAGGGCATCATTGCCATTGGCGAACTCACCCCTGAAGGTCATTTTGAAGCCGCAGAAGTGCTGGCCAAACACGACGAGAACTACATGCCGCCGGAAGTGGCCGATGCCCTTGAAAAATCCGGACACGTTGAAAAATCCGGACACGTGGAGAAAACACAATGACCGTTGAACTGGGACAGATCTCCTTATTGGCAGCACTCCTGACGGCTTTTGTCCTGGGTCTGATTCCGCTGATCGGCAGCTATACCGGCAACCGGCGCTTCATGGCAGTATCGACCAGCGCTTCACTGATCCAGGCCCTGCTCCTGATCATATCTTTTGGCATTCTGACCGCCGCCTTTGTCGTCCAGGACTTCTCGGTGGAATACGTGGCCAACCACAGCAATTCATTGCTGCCGATGGCCTACCGTTACTCGGCCGTGTGGAGTGCGCACGAAGGTTCGTTGCTGTTGTGGGAAGTGATCCTGGCCCTGTGGACCGCCGCGGTCGCCCTGTTCAGCAAGCGGCTGCCTGAAGTTTTCCGCGCACGTGTACTTGCGGTGTTAGGTTTTATCTCTATCGGCTTCCTGTTGTTTATTCTGCTGACTTCAAATCCTTTTGGACGGCTGATCCCTTCAGCCCAAGAGGGCCTTGACCTCAACCCGCTGCTGCAGGATTTCGGCCTGATCGTCCACCCGCCATTACTCTACATGGGTTACGTGGGTTTTTCCGTCGCCTTCGCGTTTGCCGTTGCCGCTTTGCTCGGCGGCGAAGTCAGCCGTGAATGGGTACGCTGGTCACGGCCGTGGACACTGGTCGCGTGGGCTTTCCTGACCATCGGTATCGCCCTGGGTAGCTGGTGGGCCTACTACGAACTGGGCTGGGGCGGCTGGTGGTTCTGGGACCCGGTCGA
>JBFZEL010000505.1:0-3403 GCA_041306925.1 Lysobacterales bacterium | reverse complement strand
GGCTCATCCTAAAGCGATAGCTATTGCTAGCCACCTTTACTCCATAGAGACCATGCGGTATTAGCCCGAGTTTCCCCGGGTTATCCCCCACTCTAGGGTAGATTCCTACGGATTACTCACCAGTCCGCCACTTTACTTGAGGGTTGCCCCTCTTTCACGTTCGACTTGCATGTGTTAAGCATGCCGCCAGCGTTCAATCTGAGCCAGGATCAAACTCTTCAGTTTAAAGTTTTCGATTCCGGACCTGAAGCCGAAGCCCCGGGTCGTTCATCTAATGGTTTTAGCTAAAAAGCTGAACCCTGCTCCAAATCAATTTTATGAATAAAATAAATCTAGTGCATGGTCGCTCTTTCTATCATGGCTTGTACCCATGACCTGAGCGCCCACACAAGTTACCTGTTTATTGTTAAAGACCCTTAACTCCACCGATCGCATTTCGCTTACCGGTCCGGCGAAAAAGCAATTCTCCCAACCGCCGAGTTGGGCCGCCTATTGTATATGCTGAACTGAAGAACCGTCAACACTATTCCACCAAATAAATCCGCTGAGGGTTTGATCTGATGTCGAGCGAACGCGCATTATAGGGCGCGAAATTGAACTGTCAACACTTGTGTTTAAAATATTTGAAATTAGTTTTTCAGCGCCTTGAGCCGGGACTGCAAAAGCGCCGTTTCGAGCTGGCCGCAACCGCCCGGAGAGACCCGGTTTGCAAGGCTTTTGGCAATTGCTTCGGCGCTGATATCGGCGCCCTGCGCTGCCGCGGTTCTGTAGGCTTCCCTGAAAGGGATGCCGTCGCGCGCCATGTCCAGCGCCCGGTCGGTGGCCAGCATTTCTGGGCTTATGGAGTTGCGCATCCTGTCGGTCTGCCACTCAAACGACGCGAGCAGGTCAGGTAAAAGCGCAAGGGCCTGCAGACCCTTGTTGAATGCGCGCAACAGCGGCGGCTTGGTGGCCTGCAAATCCCGCTGGTAACCCGACGGCAACGAGAGCACTGAGGCGAGTTCGGTCTGCGCACCCTGGATGACGCCGTGAACCGCACGTAATAACTCGACCGTGTCGGGGTTATTCTTGTTGGGCATGATGCTCGATCCCGTGCAGTATTGCGCCGGCAATTTGATAAAGCCGAACTCGTGCGTGGTGAACAGGCTCATATCCCAGGCAAGCCGGCGCAGGTCCATGGTACAGGCGGACAACACCGACAGCGCCTGCAGTTCGATTTTGCCGCGACTGTTCTGAGCGTATTGCGGGTTAACCACAAGCCGTGCAAAACCAAGATCTTTGGCCACCGCCTGGCGTGGCAATTTCAGGTTGACGCCGAAGCCGGAAGCCGTGCCCAACGGGCTGGCGTCGAGCCAGTGGCAGGTGAGGGCCGCAAGTTCCGCATTATCGATGAAAGCCTCGGCGTGCCCTGCCATCCACAAACCCGCTGAAGATGGCATGGCGGATTGCAGGTGCGTATAACCCGCCATCGGCAGATCGGCCTCTGTTTCGATCCTGCCCAGCAGCACTTGGGCGATTTGCACACAGATGGATTGCAGTTGTTTTAACCGGTCCTTCATGAAAAGGCGCAGGGCGACAGCCACCTGATCATTGCGGCTTCGGCCGGTATGAATTTTCCCGCCGAGTTCACCCAGCATTTCGGTCAACCACGATTCAATGGCGGAGTGACCATCTTCAAAACGGTTATCCAACGCGCGCTTGCCAGCCTGGATGTCTTGCGAAATCGACCGCAGCCCGTCCAGCAGCTTGCCCGCCTCGCCGGCGCTCAGAATGTCGATCTGTTCAAGGCCCCTGACGTGCGCGGCGCTGGCCTCGAGGTCAAACAACAGCAACTGCCGGTCAAGCTCGACATCTTCACCGGCGAGGAACGCCATGATTGCGGGGTCGGCGGAATCGCCTTTGCCGTCTTTCTTCCAGATCAGGTCTTGCATGGATTGATTCCCGAATATTCGTTTAGGCCGAGAGCCAGGTTCAGATTCTGCAATGCCTGGGATGCAGCGCCCTTGAGCAGGTTATCCAGCACCACCACCAGGCTCCCCTGTGCAGGGTTTCGTGCATCGATATCAAAACCACCGATGTGTACATCCGGCGTATTCCGGATGGCGCTGATCTGGGGAATTTCCTTGCAGATTGTAATCCTTTCCTCACCTGCGTAGGCCCGCCGGAACAGACCTTCCAGTTCGCCCGCGGAGGTTGGGCGCTCCAGTTCAAACGCAATGGTCAATGAAATACCGCGAAAAAAAGCGGCAACGTGTGGCATGAACCTGACCGCCGTGTGCAACTGGTGGCTGGTTTCTTTTTCATGGAGGTGACCGCTCAATGCATAGGGGATCAGGTTGTCCCTCAAAGCCTCGGGGTCGTTGCGTGGTGAGGGAGTCTTGCCGGCACCACTGTATCCGGATACGCCGAAGACCAGCGGGTCTGTCCGTAACAGGTCAAGCAGCGGCAATAAACCGAGTTGGACGCCCGTGGCATAACAACCGGGGTTGGCAATCAGCCGCGCGCACCGTATGTCGTCACGGTAACGCTCCGGCAGTCCGTAGGTCCATTGTGGATCAAAACGATAATCGGCACTCAGGTCCAGGATCACGCTGTCGGGCAACATTCCACGAATAGACTCGACCCATTGACCGGCGGCGCCGTTGGGCAGCGCCAGCACCCAGGCATCGGCCGGGTAAGCGGCAACACCGTCGGGATCAAGCTGTGTGAAAGCCCTGCCGTCCTCGGGCCACTCCGGGCAAATGGAAGACAGTGACTGTCCGTCTTCGCTGCGCGAACTGGCAATTCCCAGTTCCAGTTGAGGATGCCGGGCAATCAGTCGTAACAGCTCCGAACCCGTATAACCACGTCCGCCGACCAAGTTTACCGTGCGTGAATCGCTCACTCCGCAACCCAGCCCGAATCACGCGCCAGTGAATCCTCCACGCATTTCTGCCGTTGAGCGGCATCCTCAACGCCGATCGTAAATACCACCCAGCTCGCTGACCGGTTACTGCTGTCCGCCTGCTGAAAGTACCATGGCGTAATCGGGTTGTTATTTCGCGAGCGCCAGTAAAGCGCCTGGTACCGTGCCCTGACCACCTGCCATACCGCCGCACCCAGACCTTCACCCTGGGCTTCAGAGGTGACCGTGAACTTGTCAAGGTAGGGAATACCATCGATTCCTTTGGTCATGATGGCCGCTGCGCGGCCGGTTTCCGACAGCAGCACCAGCGGGTCCTCCAAGGTCTCGAACCAACCGTCCCGCAAGGTCCTGTTGAACGACTTTTCCACCAGCTGTTTTACCTTGTCCAGGGTTTCTGCATCCGGATTTCTGAAGACGTTGATGGCCTCGCCTTTTCTGACCAGCGTGCCTGCACCGCGGTAGGTAAAGAGCTCACGTGTCAGGTGCGCAGCGGAGGTG
>JBFZEL010000504.1:0-3741 GCA_041306925.1 Lysobacterales bacterium | reverse complement strand
GCGACGAACAAAAGCTTCACGTGCAACCAGCCACCGCTGAAGCCATACATCAGCCACAGCGCCAGCCCGCTGACCAGTGCCAATACCATCATGACGGTCATGAAGCCGTACAGCTTGCGCGCCATGATGGCCAGGCGGTCCACCTGCTCGCCGGCCGCCTGTCCTTCAACAAAATGAACGAAAATCCTGGGGAGGTAAAAAATACCCGCCATCCATGACATCATAAACAGGATGTGAAATGTCTTTAACCAAAGCATCGTGTTGTCGCCCCCGGTGGCCCACCATTGGAGTGTGCATCATAACCGGCTTTTCTGCTCATGCTGAAGCCATAAAAAAACCGGCGGCCCAAAGCCGCCGGTCTTTCTTGCAAATTCGGAGTTTATTCGCCGAAGTTATACACGTAGCGCAGGCCGAACTCACTCAGGTCGTTGTTGAGAATGATGAGCACGTAATCGGTGGGCAGAAGACGGGCGTTATCGTATTTCTCGTTGGTCACGTTGCGGCCATACGCCGATATGGACCACTTGCCTTCCGGTTCGGTGTAGGTCACATCGAAATTGATCAGGTCGCGACTGTCGATCTGGGTGAAACGCGCCGGGTCACTGCTGGGTTCGCCGTACATACTGTCACGGTATGACCAGTCCCCCCTGAACGCCATCTCGGCGCCACCTTCAAGACCCATCACATACTGCGGGCTGATGGAGGCTGTCCACTCGGGTGTCAGGGGCGCGACCGCGGCGGGGTTTTCATCGTCCACGTCCGCATCGATATAGCCGACGGTGGTGGAAAGGGTGAAGGCCTCGTTTGGCGCCCACGTGCTTTCCCACTCCAGACCCTTGGAGGTCTGATCGACGATGATGTTGACGGTATTGAAGCCACCACCGCTGGATTCGCTGACCTGGTAGGGCAGGTCGGAATAATCGGTGTAGAACGCGGCGATGCTCATCTGGAACGAATCGCTGAGCGTGCCTTTCAGGCCGATTTCGTAATTGGTGGCGGTGACGTTGTCATTGGCCTGGAAACAATTAGGCCGGCTGACATTACCCGGTTGGGTGAAATCGAGGTTGCCAAACAGGCAATAGGGCCGCGGCGGATACTGGCCGGACTGGTAGCCGTTCTGAATGGTGCCGTACAGGTTTATGCGTTCGCTCATGTCCCAGACCGCGGCGAGTTCCCAGCTGGTTTCACTCCAGTCACGGCTGTTGGATTCCTCGATCAAGCCGTTATTGATATTGACATAGGCATCCTTGTCGTCCTCGGTGTAACGCAAACCGCCCGACAGACGCACGGTTTCGGCAACCTGGAAGCCGACGTTGGCATAGACGGCCTTGCTCTTGGCTGTCTGGCCCAGCTCAAAGGCGCCCTGGCCACCGGCGAAGAAGTTGGGGTCCTGTATATTGGCGCCTTGTTCCTTGAACCAGTAAAGACCGGTAACAAAGTCCCAGCTGCCGAAATCGCCGAGGAACTGGAGTTCCACTGATTCCTGGTCGGCCCAGCCCGTTTCCGGGTAGGTGAACAGCGTTTCTGCAACACCGTCGTCATCGAGACCGGATTGGTACTCGGAACTACGGTCGGCCCAGATAAACTTCCAGGCAAGCTCGGCGGTCATGTCCCAATCGGCGGTGACCGACACGCCGTCGGCTTCGTTGGATACGATGTTGGACGCAACCTTGTTGCCGTCGGCATCGATGTAAAAACCACCGTTGTTATCATAGGGGTTGCTTGCAACATCGCTGTTTCTGGCGCCCAACTGGTACAGCAGACCCGAGGGCACTTCATCTATCAGGGTGGTGTAGGGTCTCAGGCCCCCTGTTCCATCGTTATGGTCATAAGCGGCCATGATCGAGAAGTTTTCGGTCGGCATCCACTTGGCGGCGATCCGGCCTGACCCCTCTTTCGTTTCACCCACGTCATAGTTGGTGACCAGGTTCGTGAACTCACCCACGCCGTTGCGGCGCGTCCAGGAACCGGTGGCCGACATGGCAAATTCTTCGGTCAGCCTGGCGTTGTAATAGATATCAGCGTACACACGGCCACGGGTGCCGCCGTAGATCTTCGTGCGGCCGCCCTGTTCGTCGCCCGGTTGGCGGGTGATGATGTTGATCGCGCCGCCGATCGAGTTACGTCCATACAGCGTGCCCTGCGGACCGCGCAGCACTTCCACGCGTTCGATATTGGCCAGCGACCAGTTCTGACCGACCTGGCGGCCGAGATAGACACCGTCGACGTAGACGCCAACGCCCGGGTCGGTGGTGATCAGGTGATCCTGCAAGCCGATGCCGCGGATAAACGGGTTGACCGACGAGGTGTGACCGGCGGAAAAACCGGTGACATTCAGGTTGGGTACGAACTTGCCGATATCGGTCAGGTCGGTGATGCCCTGGCGCTCGATGCCGAGTTGCGTAAAGGCCGTGATGGCAATGGGGACTTCGTTAATGCTCTCCTCGCGCTTGGTGGCCGTGACGATGACCTCTTCGAGAAGACTGTTTTCATCCTCATCGGTGGTTTGTGCGAATAGCGAGGGGCTGGCTGCAATTGAGACTGTGGTTGCGACGATGGCCGCAAGTGTCCATGGTTTCTTGTTCATGTGCTCTCCTTGTAGGTTTTTTATGGACTGGAACTACATGCTTGTTAATGCACTTGGAGGGGAATCATACGCTAAAAACCAATTGTTAAAAAAGGGTAAGGACAAATTTGCCCGGAAGCGGGGGAAATATTTGGGGCCAGCGCCAGGTTTGCATTATTGAGTCTCTTAAATTCGTATTACCTGCCTTTGTGACGATAACAGGCATCGGCTTGTAAGCCAGTGCCTGGTGTTTTGTTGATAATCTGAAATCTAGACTTCCCTGGCGCTAAACTCTGATCCCACAAAACGCACGAACACAAAGGCCGCCTGGCAAATGTTGAATATCAATGCAGCCAGGTACAGCGGGTAATTTAGCCCTGGCCAGAAATTAAAAATCACCAGGACCAGGGCAACCTGATCCATGAGTTCCAGTATGGATACCACGCCCACGGCAAAATTGTCCGGCGGAAACATGCCCTGTACTGGTTTGTAGGATTTTATAAACGCAAAAAGCACACCGTAATTCAACAGCAATAATATTCCCGCAGAAACACCCCAGACCAACCGTTCCGACAAATGAAAATTAGCCAATCCCACCGGTATCAAGGCGGCAACGACAACGACCATGCTCGTGGAAATGACAATACGCAGCCGCAATATATCGTGTAACGCATCTGCGCGCGTACCACGTTCTCGAAGTACGCTTACCAAGGCGGCAAAGCCTGCGAAAGCAGCTGAAATTTCCGCAATATTTATTAAATTACTTGTTGCATCCAGGGCTGTCATGGCCAAAGGCTCATCCAGGGTTGATTTGCACTGGACAATACACCGATTCGGGCACTGGCACAAAATCAATTATGACAAAAGGTCAGGGTCGTAATTTACAATGAGTTTATGAGCACCAGTACCGTGACCCATAGATTTCGACGCAGCCAGAGCCCCCCGGATGTACCGGGACAAGGCGCACCGCGCAGGCAATGGCCCAGCCCTTGGCAAGCGGTGCAACGCGGTACCGGTACATCCGGGGGGCTCCCTTCGGGCGGGTCGCTGCCCGGCCAGCTGCGGCGTTGCGCTGGCTGGAAATGGGGCCCGCCATTCCGGCGCCAGCGCGCCTTGCATCTGACCGGTCAGCGACCCGCTGGTTGTGTCGAAATCTATGGGTCACGGTACTAGTA
>JBFZEL010000503.1:0-5160 GCA_041306925.1 Lysobacterales bacterium | reverse complement strand
CTGAAAGTGATGGTTGTCCTTGTTCCCTGTCCTCACTCTTCCGTGGTCTCACTCTTGTGTTCTCGCTCCGTCACCCAGATTTTCTTTATTCTTTGGCCTGTTTATTCCCGGCTTCGTAACCTGCCAGCCAGAACCGGCAAATGATGATGCAAGCCATCACCGCTGAACAGGCAACCATCCATAACGTGTAGCGGAAATCGGCCGCCGGAGCGACGATGAACAACGGAAGAACATACGCCGCGCCGCTGAGAGCCAAATAAACCAGGACCCGGGCATCGAACGCATTGGCACGAAACAGCGAGGCCAATGAATAACACAAGCAGAGCAACAAGAGCGCAAAGTAAACCCAGGACTTGTACAGCGGAGTATCCACGCTTCTGCTTACCCACTTGATGGCAAAATTAAAAAACCCGCTGTCTTTATTCAGCAACCGCAGACCAAGATCATTGTCGATAATCCTGTGTTCGAACGCGAGGTGGACCGGGTACGGGGGAACTCCAAGCAGCCGACCGAACACCTGTGCCCTGTGTGTGAAATAGCTGTCGGGATAAAGTCGCGGCAAAGACAGCCAGTCCTGCAGCAATTCTTTTTGGGCTTCCTCCCCGGGAAAAAAATTGACAACTTCCACCAAAGGGCCATTCACCTCCGGGGAAAACGATCCGCGCAACAACGCCAGGGTTTCCGCCCCGGTTTTCCCCTTGTAGTTCAACACGGATTCGGGAATCAACAGCCTGTCCTCGGCCAGTGACACTGCGGCCAGGTCCCACAGGGCGATGGTAGGCCACTTGGTGCTTTTTTCCACACCAATCGATCCCACCAGGAAACTCGCAAGAATCATGGATGCCATTGCACTAACAGCCAGTACCGAGACTCTCAACCATGGAGGCGTTGCGGATACAGGCTGCAAGCCCCTGGACTGGAACCAGGCATCGCTCAACAGAAAAAATAAAGGAATGGCCGCCGGAAGACCGGTGTGCTTGGCTGAAAGGCCATAAAACAGCGCCACCAACCCGACCACTAAAACCCACCGCGAGCCAGTGTCCCTGAGCAGCAGACTGCAGCCGACTACGAGCAGAAAAGCGCTCATTACTCCGACATCATTCCAGATGGTCGCCGAGTGGATCCACAACGGGGGCAACAAACCGAGAACAAATACCACGAATAACCTTATCACCCAATTTTGGTGAACACCTATTCCGATAAGGGCAATGGCCGCCCAATACATGCACTGGTTAATTACGAGCAAACCGCCGGGACCCATGATGGCATGACCAAGCTTCCAGACATACACCATGATGGGTGGATGGTAGTTTTGCACGGCAAGATCCCCAACCACCTGCCGGTACTGATAAATCGAGTCAAATGACATCAGGCCGGGATAAAAAATGAACGTCGTGACTACGCCGAGCAGTGCCGCCAGAACGAAAACCATTACCGTGGAGAGTGTGCGTGACATATGATTCATTCTGTCAGAAGGTTAACAAGCCTGCCATTTATTCAGTGGCATTTTTCAGACTTATAGGGGCTTTACAGGGGTATTTTTTGGGAAGAGGCTTATGCACAGACGATCATTTTTGAGTTTAACGGCGGGGGCTGCAGCGGCAGTCGGGTTGGCGCCGATCGTGCCGCTTGAGGCATCTGAGCTTTACACGGCGAGCCAGCCCCTGTTGCTCAATCAGAATGAAAATTCCCTGGGTATGTCACCGCGCGCCACGGAGGCTGCCAAAAAAGCCCTGGCGTTGGGGCATCGCTATCCCGACGAGCAGGTCGCGGCTTTGGGCTCGGAACTGGCGCGCCGTGAAGGGCTTCTGCCTGAAAATATCGGCGTCTCCAACGGTTCTACGCAGATTATCGACGCGATCGTCCGGGCCCAGGCGGATAAGCGGGCGACCATTGTCGCGCCCGCCATTACCTATGGGCAGGCGCAGGAACTCGCGGCCAACTGGAGGATGTCCTATCACGCTGTCCCCATGGGCGAGGAATTCAAAATGGATCTCACCGCCATGGAAGCCGCCTCACTGGCAATCGATGGGGCGGTGCTGGTCTACCTGGTCAGCCCGAATAATCCAACCGGCAGGTTGACGCCATCCGACGCCATTGCGGCCTGGGTCAAACGCGCGCCCGACAATGTCTTTTTCCTCATCGATGAGGCCTATCACGAGTTGGTGTCCGATCCCGCGTATGCAAGCGCCGTGTCGCTGGTAAAGGCGGGTTTTCAAAACCTGGCGGTGACGCGGACCTTCTCAAAAATCTACGGCATGGCGGGTATGCGGGTCGGTTACGGCATGGCGCACGCCCGGGTAATGGACGAGGTCAGGCGCTATTACGCCAGTTGGAATGTCAATGTTGCGGCCGTGGCTGCAGCCTCGGCGGCGCTCGGGGATCAGGCCTTTTTCAAAAGAAGTTTTGCTGAAAACCAGGCGGCGAAACAGATGGTCTATAAGGCCTTGAACAAGTTGGGCCTCGCCTGGATACCCTCTGAAGGCAATTTCATCCTGCATGAAATCGGTATGGATTTAAATGCCTACCAGCGCGCCATGTCCAATCGCCACATACTTGTCGGCCGCGATCTGGGCACCGGGCAGCGCTGGAACCGCCTTTCCATGGGCAGCGTGGACGAAATGGCATATTTCCTTGAGCAGTTCGAACAGTTACACAGCTAATAGAAATTGATGGCTGTCCGTGTTCTCGTCCCCGTCCGTGTTCTCGTCCCCTCGGCTTCCGTGTTCTCGGCCGTCACGGGCCGTGGCGGAAAAACCAGCCCGTGACACTCAGGCGCTCACGTTGCGCGGGCAGTACCTCGTGCTCGAAATCTGCGCTCAGGAACACGGCCAGCGTACCCCCTTCAGGAAGCACGTCAATGTGCGTTTCCAGCGGTACCAAAGCCATCTCAGCCGGGGGCGGGTAAATACGCAGCTCACCGCCATCGCCGGGCAGCCAGGTTTCATTCAGATACAGGATGCAACTGACGACACGGTGGCTTGCGCCCCTGAACTGGTCGAGGTGACGCTGGTAGAAACTGTTGACGGGGTAGACCGCGTAATGCGAATCAAGGCCGAACAGGCCCAGCCTGAGCTCCCGGTTGATCCGCAGGCGCAATTGTTCGAGATGCGCCAGGTATTCCGCCTGCAGGCGTGTCGGCGATTCCGGGTCGAACCACAGGATTCTGTCGTTGCGGATTTCGGGACGGACCATGAAGGTTTGTTTACGTCCGACACCGGCCTGACGGAACTCTCCCGCCGCGTGCAACTCACGCGCCTCTGCCGCCATCGCGCGCCACAGCCCGTGCTCGAGAAAGCCGGGCATGACGCACCAGCCACGCATCTCGATCGCGTTGACGATGGTCACCAGTTTGTCTTCGAATTCCGGATGGTTGGCCGGGGACATCTCGAAGCCGCTCAATGATCCGTTCACATTCCAGGTCTCAGAAAAAGGTCAGCCGCCCGGGAAAATGGCGGATCACCATCCTGCTTTCGGGTCGGTCCGGAAAGCCACAAGGGGCCTGGGAAATGCTGTGTGACCCCATGACTATTCAATTGCAAAGAATCGCAGCCTGTGCGTTTTTTGCATCGGCATAGAAAGGACGGTCGGCTCTTACCAGCAGCATCAGGCCCGCGCCCAGCAGTGCAAAAATGCCACCCATCGCCATGGCAAAGGTCCAGCCGAACAGCGCCGCCGCGGCCGGCACCAGCATCGAGTTCAGTATGCCCATCAGGTTGCCGCCGGTGTTCAGGACTCCGCCCGCCGTGCCGGCATAGCGCCTGCCAATGGCCATGCTGGTGGCCCAGTAGGCCCCCTCGGTCAACTGGTTGAAAAGAAAGCACAGGGCCAGCATGGTGACTGCCAGCAGGGCGCTGCCGGTCACCGAACCGATGATCAGCAGCACACCGGAAACGGTCATCCCGAACACCACCACCGAGCGGCAGCCCCAGCGCAGCCCCACGCGTTTGCACAGGTGGTCACACAGCCAACCGCCGGCTGCGGCGCCCACGGCGCCGGCTATCCATTGGCTGGATGTCATGATGCCCTCATCGGCTGCCGAGAATTCCCTCACCGTGACCAAGTAGTAAAAGAACCAGTTGAAGGCATCGTAGAAGACAAAATTCATACAGCCATAACTGATCGTCAACAGCAGGATGTCACGGTTTTTCAGTAGCTGTTTCCAGTCGACATCCTGTTCGGCCGCCTGCGCCTCCGGGCTGGCTGTGCTGCCGCTGCCGGAGGAGCGGCCGGCCCGGATCTGGGCCAGTTCCACCGGGTTGACCGATGGATGCTGCCCCGGCCTGTCGCGCGAATACCACCACCATAGCAGGGCGGATACGAAGCCCAGCGGTGCGAGTGCGAAAAACGCGGTGCGCCAACCCCATTGCGCGATCATCCACACCAGCACGGGTGCCGCCGCCGCGAAACCCAGGGTCAGGCCGGTGCTGCACAAGCCCGTTGGAAGTGCCCACCCACCCATGGGAAACCAGCGCTCGATGCTACAGTTGATCACCGGGAATACGGGTGCGTGGACCATGCCGACAAGAAACCGGACTGTGATCAGAGAAACCAGGATAAAGCCCACCGAGGACGTGGCGGCGCCCGGTATCAGGCTGGTGGCGACGGTCAGCACCCCCCACAGAACGGCGATCGCGGTCAGGCTTTTGCGCGGGCCGAAACGGTCGCCGATGATCCCGCCGGGTATCTGGAACAACGCATAACCGGTGGTGAATGCCGCCAGCACCCAGCCCCACTGTATTTCCGAGAGACCCAGGTCAGCCATCATGGCGGGCGCGGCGATGGAAATATTCGAGCGCAGTACGTAGGAGATGAAGCTGACGAATATCAGGATGGCAAGTATGCGCCAGCGAACGTTGGTGGCCTTGTTATGCATATTATTCTGACCCGGATTGCTGATGACTCAGTACATGATTACCACAATTGTAGTCCAGTTGCTCGAAAACCTCCGCAGGGCAGCGAAGGTGTTCATTTATAAAAGACCTCCTTTGGCCATGCACAATGTTGGGCCATACCCCGCCCCATGGCGAAGCACACAATCACCACCTCCGTTTAAAATCCCTCAACCCCCTTCAGCCACCTCAAATCTCCTGTCCAACCTCCAATGATCTTCTGCTGATCGTAATAATACTTATTGCCGGAAAGTCTCTGCTTTGTCAT
>JBFZEL010000502.1:0-4722 GCA_041306925.1 Lysobacterales bacterium | reverse complement strand
GGTGATTACAGCATTCCAGCAGGGTCAGGTGAAATAATCTTAACCGGTAACTTCAAGTACACGGATGATTTCTGGGTCACCCCGGCCTATGACTACACCGGTAACAAACGTGACCAGATCGAGTCACACGCTACCTTTGCTTTTTCGATTGTCTACATGCTTAAAAACTGGACCTTGTCAGCCTATGGACAGGATGTGTTTCATTCGGATAACCGTCTGCTCAGAAAGTTTGATGCCGGCGCATTCTGGTTTGCCGACATAGAACCGCATCGTACTTTCGGCCTCCAGGCACAGTACAATTTTTAAGGTGTAAGTAGTTTAACCAGCTCTTCAAAGCGATACCGTTCATGGCGTATAGTCCGCCATGAACGGTATCGCTTTTTCTTACTAAAACAGCACATATATGGACGGACAAGGACGGCGATTCTCACTTACCGGTCCGGTACTGGAACACCTCGTCAAGTGTCACGCCGAATACTTCGGCAATCTTGAAGGCCGCTTCAAGTGACGGCGAATACCTATTTTTCTCGATCGCGATAACCGTCTGGCGGGTCAGGCCGATGGCGTCGGCCAGTTCCTGCTGGGTCATCTCGTTACGCTCAAACCGCAGGCGCCGTATTTCGTTGCTGATAAGCGAGGTCACGTCACCAGCCCCTTCGATAGTAGTACAGCGCAATTGCGTATTCGACACATTGCGACAACACCAGCGCCAGCAGCAACAGGTTGGCGATCAGCACTGAAGAAACATCCCTGAACATGGCGTAGCCGCCGATCATCACGACGCAAGTGGCCAGTACCCAACCGGCGATGTTGCCGGCCTTGCAACTGATCATCCTGTCGCGTTCATCTTTTGGCTGGTCTGCCGCTTTCGGGCCGGTCACGGCCAGGCCGATATGTACGACAATCTCGAGCATGATCAGCGTCACCACGGCACCGACGAATAGCCCGATGGAATCCACCCTGGTAATGCTGCCGTCAAGCAGCGCTGGCTGAACCCGGACAAAATAGTTAACCCAAACCACCGACATGATGAGCAAGGAGGCCCAATAACTCTTTTCGCGAAAAGTCAGATTCATAGACAAGTCCTCTGTGTTAAAATTTATTAACATATAGTAAATAATACATTACATAATGTCAATTATATTATACATATAATGGGTTGGTCTAAGGGTGGTTCAATTTCAGTGGATTCAGCACGCGCCTGGACATGCTTGGCCACACTGAACAAGCCGCACGGTTCAGGACCGTAGCCGAGGAAGTCAACGGATCACAATGGTAAAGACCAGGCGGGAGCGATCATGCCCTTGAGCGCTACCGTCAGCGTGAATCCAGGTACAGCTTGAGCGCGCGGACTTCGTCATCGGTCATCACCGAAAATCGCATGCGTCCCATCTCCGTCATCAAGCCCGTCGCCGATTCCGTGCTGTTGACGGTGTCTGTTTAGTCCCTGGCGCGTGTAAAGACCAGGAAAGCAAACAGGAGCACGCTGGCGTAGGCGCCCATCAGGAACCAATTCATGACGGGCGCAAGTTTCGGCGCGAGCTCCGCATTGGACAGTACGAAGTAGAGTAACGCCAGCGAGATAGCCACGCAGCCGGTGTGCAACACATAATGCACGGTTGCCAGCTTGCCCTCCTGCATCTTCGGCCAGCTGTGATAACAGAGACCGAAAAGGGTCATCAGCACGAAACCCAGCAGGTTCAGGTGCGCGTGCAGCCCATGCAGTGTGAAATCCATGGTCGCGGACATTTTCAGTCCGAATGCCATTCCAACCAGCAGAAATATGAGACCCGTGAGTACAAAAAGGCGTCCGATGTTTTTCATTGTTCTATCCTTCATTGTTGTATTGCCGAAGTCCCCTGACCGGCGGGATTGCATGGGGGCCGCTTGCCAACAAGTATAGAACATTCAAAAAATATGACAGACGCAGGCCGCGTCCATTGCCCTGGTCACGAATAGTCAGTACGTCAACGGGGGATGCAAGGGCCTGTTAACAGGATCTAATGTGAACGCCCCCAGGCGTGAATATAGTCTTTGAGCGTCCTGCTCTCGAACACGTTCTCTTCAAAGTGTGCATTGACCAGGTCACCGATTGAGATTATTCCCGCCAGCCTGCCATTGTCCAGGACCGGCAGGTGCCTGATATGGTGCTTGGTCATGACACCCATGGCGTAGTTGAGATCATCTTCCGGCACGCCGATGACGAGATCTTTCGTCATGATGTCGCGGACATGGAACGGGCAGGACGCCTGCTCGCGCTGCGTTTTGGTCTGCAGGTGGGTGCAATTTTCACCACAGCTTTTCAGGATGTCCCGCTCGGTCACAATACCGGCGATCTGGCCGCCTTCCCCGGTTACGACCAGGGAGCCGATGCCATGGTGGTTCAACATGACGATGGCAGCGTGAATGGACTCCTCGGCGTCAATCGTCAGAACGTCGTCGCCTTTTTCCTCAAGAACATCTTTTATACGCATGGTTTTCGTCCCGCGTGGCGTGAAATAATTGCATCCCGGCCACTTTTAACTTCGAGCCAAGGTTGAAAACAAATTTTAGTGAGCCATGCTATGCTCAAAATCGATCGGGAAAATTGATTTAAGTCAGTTGCTTGAACATTTGCGGCCGCCAACCGTCCCGACATCAACGGGTTTTCCTATTGCCATCCGCTGATCCACACGCTGGAATTTCTTAATTCCCGCCAAGAAATTGTAAAACAACGCCGGGTCATAACGGCTTCCATCAGGCAATGAATCACCGCACCGTTTTCGTCAAATTCCACCTCGCTGACCAGGAAATGCTTTTCCTTTCGAGCAGGATCAACAGCCGTCCACTTGCTGTTGAGCAGCTTTTTTGGACTGATTGGGTGCATGTTTCAGGCCATCACTTACTGACGAATTCCGTGTATTTCCTGGCGTTTCCCCGGGCCATATCGACGGGATATTTCTTTTCGTTGAGTTCGATCTTGGCGGACGCGGCGGTTGCCAGGTCTATGTCCAGCCTGTCGGCCAGGCGAACCAGGTAAAGCAGCGTGTCGGCAAGCTCTGTCGCTACCTCGTCAAGCTTGTCCTGCGGCAGGTTTCTGCTCTGTTCTTCGGTGAGCCACTGGAAATGCTCGGCGATCTCCGCGACCTCGATGCCGAGCGCCATGCAAAGATTCTTCGGGGAGTGAAACTGGTTCCAGTCGCGTGTATCGGCAAATTCACGCAGACGGAGTTTTAGCGTGTTGAGAGCGTCTTTGTCCATGCTTAGATTGTGCTTTGGATCAGCCGGTTTTTCCATCCCCGCGTCCTTTATCAACCCGGCGAAGAACCGCACGGGTTCGCCTGGCGGTTCTTGGAAGCTGCCGCAACTGCCTTGCCCTGCCGGGGTGCGCAACCATTGAGGCCCATGTATTCCAGCATCGCATCCACGATCCGCCGGTGGACGCTCTCACCGCTGACTGCGTTGATCTGGCGTATCGCCGAGGGGCTCGTAATATTGAGTTCCGTCAGGTAACCGCCGATGAAATCAGCGCCGGCCAAAAAGATTCCATGTTCACGCAGGAATGGAGCGATGGCAGAGATGATCTGCTTCTCCCGCTCGTCGAGTGAGGTTGAAAAACAAGTCGCGCCCTGGTGGATATTGGCCAAAAAACTACCCTCGGCGGGCACCCGGTTCAGCATGCCAATCGGTTCACCGTTTACCAGGTAAACCCGCTTGTCGCCCTGGCTGACCGCGGGCAGGAATTTCTGCGCAACCAAAAAGCGCGGCCTGCCCTGTTCATCCCGCAGGGCTTCGCAGATCCGTAGACGGAAGTCTCCGCGCGCGTCACGGTCGATTTTCCTGATGCCGCGACCGGAGCAGTCATTCAGCGGTTTCACCACGACGCTGCCGTGCTCCTCGACAAACTGCGAAATCTGCCCGGCATTCATGCTGATCAGTGTCGGTGGCGTAAATGCGGGCCAGCGCAGGGGCAGCATCTTTTCGTTGAAATCCCGCAACGCCCTGATCTCGTTGAACTGCGCAATGCGGGGATCAAGGTGATCGAGAATCAGCGTCAACTGCAGGAACACGGTATCAAACGGCGGGTCCTTGCGCAGCAGCACTGCATCGAAGCCGTTCAGGTTTTCCCAAGTCGCCAGACCTCGTTGCAATGGTTCCGTTGCGCTGACGGGGTAAACCTTGCCCATTGGCTGGTCATGATAAAGTGCGATGTCTTCCTGCTGCAGCCAGTAAACGCGATGTTGCCGTTCGATCAGTTCCTGCATCAGCAACAGCGAGGTTTCCGTCTGCAGATTAAGCGTCTCGGCCGGATCCATGATGAATAAAAATTTTGCGGGTGATACCACTGATAAATCCATAATTCCAGAATAGTCGAAATAAAATGGTAAAACGGCTGTCAATCCGCCTGGATGATCCAGTCGCCGGTACAGCAATGCTGCACGAGGAAGGCCATCAGGCTGTCCATGTTTTCATAGTCAACCCTGCAAACCAGGCTGCGGCTATCGCGTTCCTGGGTCAGCAGGCCGCTGTTGACCAGCTTGGCGATGTGATGTGAAAGCGTTGATGCAGGTATATCCAGCTCTTCCCGGATTTCACCTACTGGGCTGCCTTCGGGGCCGGCCTGGACGAGGTTACGGTATATGCTGAGACGGGTCAGGTTACCCAGCGCTTCGAGTTGTCTTGCGGCGTTTTCAAGTTCCATACAGCTAAAATATAGTGTTGAAGAGATCGGAAGAGCGTCGT
>JBFZEL010000501.1:0-2546 GCA_041306925.1 Lysobacterales bacterium | reverse complement strand
AGGTACACCCAGGATTTGTGGTGGACGATTACCCGTTTGCCGCGCAAGGCGCTTGCACGTTTTTCCCAGTCCGTCATCGCCACGCTCCAGCGCTGACGAAAATCCGCCAGTTTTTGCTGGTAGGTTTCCGCGTTGGCCGGGGCCAGCTCGGCCAGGCGTTTGCTCATGGCTTCGGCCACCAGCAGGATATTCTTAGGGCTGGTCTGGATATGCGGGTTGCCCTGCGGGTGAACATCACCCTGGGAGCGGTCAACGTTGGTTGCCACGTCAAGTGTTGTCACGTATTGGCTGGCTTCCATGAAACCCTTGCTGCCCGGCATGACAGCGGGGTTGTTGGCTTTGTTCAGCAACATGGGCAGCCAGCCGATTTCCAGTTGTGCGCCGCTGCAGACGATCAGGTCGGCACGCCCCACCTTGGAGATCAGGCTGGGTCTTGCCTGTATGTAATGGGGGTCCTGCAATGCATGGGTTGCACTGCTGACTTCGATACTGTCACCACCGAGTTCCAGCGCCAGCGCTGCCCATTCCGGTTCACAGGCGAAAATCCTGACATCCGCCCGGACCGCCAACGGGGCGACCAATAACAGCGCCAGAAGGATTATGTTTTGCATGCGCTT
Organism: Lysobacterales bacterium; assembly: GCA_041306925.1. Taxonomy (GTDB): domain Bacteria; phylum Pseudomonadota; class Gammaproteobacteria; order Xanthomonadales; family SZUA-36; genus SZUA-36. Next base: position 1,929 of record JBFZEL010000501.1, on the reverse strand, counting down.
GTTCCTAAAATGTGTGTGCGCCATGGGCGCCAATGCTGTAAATGTATTGCAGACCCCACTGGTTATCGTCATCCAGACCGGCCTGGTCGCGCGTGTACTGCAGTCGCAGGCGGCTGAACTCGCTGTTCGACCAGTCCGTCATCAGGCTGTAGCGGGACGGGTCGCTGGCTGACGGCATCAGGGGCGTGTCAGCGTAGAGCGGTCCGGGGTTGTCCGAAGTCAGCAGGTCATAGCGAAAACCGATACGCCAGCGGGGGAATGGCTGGTAAACCGTCTGCAGGTACCAACCCCGCTGATCAGTGTCATAGGGCAGGGCGTTGCCATACGGCAGTTGATAACTGCCATCCTCGTTGCGCCACATATATTCAGCCTGGAAAATGAAGTTACGTTGCCGGAAGTTGCCATTGGGCGCCCATTTCCAGACAAACTCGGCCATGTACATGTCGGTTTGCCCCGTGAATAGCAAGGGCTCGTCCTCGCTGCCGGATTCGCGTTCCTGCGCATCCGCCTGCAGATAGGACAGACCCGCCTGCCAGCTGTTGCTGTAGCCGACGTCACCACCGCTACGCAGGTGCAGGGTGTAACTGCCGACCCCGGAATTGGCCGCACCGCCCGCGGGGTACCTGTCGCCGCGCGCCACCTCTGCACCCAGTTCAAGATAGAAATCGGTTGGCGCCAGCCAGCGCAACTGCAGACCGTCATCGACGTACTGGCTGCCCAGGAAGGCCTGGTAAACCAATGGCTGGTCAGCAAAATCCCAGCTATGCGAGTGCTTGTCGTTCAGATAGCCGATGTTGGAAAAAAACCGTCCCATGCGCAGCGACAGTCCGGCTGGCAACGCGGTGGTCTCAACCCATGCTTCCTCGACCTCTACGGCTATGTCGCCATCTTCGACAACGATTGGCACCGTCAGCCAGGCGGTAAATTTGTCATCGACATTGGCCGAGATATCGATCTCTGTTTCGCCAAGGGACAAGCCCTCGGGCAAGGGGCCTGCCTCGCCACCGAGCGGAAAACCGGGAATCTCGTAATTTTCCGGATCAGTACTGTAGCTCCACGCCTGCCCCTGGAAAATGACACCGATGGCGGGGTTCATGAGATTGTCGCCGCGGCCTGTCATCGAGCTTGCGGCTGGGGCGGACTGCACCGGGTCCGGTTGATTCACGGCCTGAGCTTCGGCCTGCACAGCGGCGGTTTGCTGTTCGCCGGCTTTTTTCTCCGCCTCATCCAGGCGTTTTTCCAATTGCGCGATGCGGGCCTCATAGTCGGCGCGCATTTGCGCCAGTTCGGCCCGCAGCGTATCCAGTTCAGATGACGTTTGAGCCAGGGCCGGCGTCATGCTGCCCATCAGGCATAGCCATAAAATTCCAATCACCGGGGTGCGCATTGCGTGTCTCCTTCAAATTTTTTAAGCAACCCTTTTATTAACGAGGGTGTTATTGAAATGAAACTTCAAACGATTCGCGGGGGGGCACGGCTTCGGTGGGCATGCGCAACCACCGTAAGGCATCGGATGGCGGGCAGGCCCCGGTGTAAAGTGAGGGTGACCGCGCCGGTATAAAGCGGGCCGGACTGGCTGGTGATGGCGGTATCGGGCCCGCCGGGATGTATGCACAGCGAACAAAAGCTGTAATCGCTGATGGAATGACTTGAAACATGGGCACTGAATGTCACGAAGCTGACGGCAAGCAAAACTGCCAAAAGCAGGCAAACGAGCTTGTTGTTGCCAGGTATGTGCACGAGCGTCTTCAAATCACGAATTACCGTTGGTACTTGTTGAACCGGTCTTGTGCCGGTAGCTGACATGTTAACCGACTATCGGAATCGTGTCATTGACCGTGAACGCGGTAACCCGTTCACGGGCATGCAAAGCGACGTAGATAAAATAATCCGGGTTACCCGGGGTTCTGAAGATCGGAAGAGCGTCGT
>JBFZEL010000500.1:0-4129 GCA_041306925.1 Lysobacterales bacterium | reverse complement strand
CGAGCAGCATTGCTGTATGCAGGGCGGGCGCGCCGGGCTTCAACGGGTGGGCGTGGCCCTCGAGTTTGCTCTCGATGTGACCCTGAGGATCGGGACGCATGTACACCGAACGGGAACTGCCACTGTCGGAAGGCGCCGCCGGGCGGGTTGAGTAGATCGTATAGGTGCCCTGGGTGCCGAGCAGATCGGGTACGCCCATGCCCGCCAGCATGCGCTGGACGGGATCGGGCGGAAAGGTCACGGGCACGCGCAGGACCGTGGCATGACCGCCCTGCTCTTCTACCGAGTTCCAGAATGGCGTGCCCAGACGCCGGTTGATGATCTCGCCGTCGTCCAACGGCAATTGCATCCCGAACAGCGGCAGGAAACTCTGCGGCGGGACGATTTGGGCTATGGAAAAATCCGGCAGGTTGGTTTGCGCATCGCGGCGCAGAAAATCGTAGATGCCGTGCTTGCCAGGCCCGCTGCCGGTGGCAAAATCCGACCAGGCAACGGGCGACTGCGGCGGGTTGCTGGTCGGCAGTGGCTGAAAACTGCCCAGCGTGGCCAGTTTGCTGAAATTGGGCAGTGACCCGTCATCCATCCATTGCCTCGTCAGCGCAGGGTCCAGGCCATCGAAGCCGAGTATCACCAGGCGTTGTTGCACCGGCGGCGCTTGCTGGTTACACGCGGCCAACAGCATCAATAGCGGCACAAGCAAGCCCGCGTGACGTGGCAACCTGCCCCGGTGCTGGCGGAGGTCAACGGCCATGACGATGGTTTTGACAACCGCCATGATGACGGCCAGAACGACCGTGATGACAACACTGGGGGGTGGAACAGATCAGCATCCGGCAGGCCTTGTTTTCCCGAGACAGGTGGAGTTTTATTCAGAACGTAGCTTCTGGTTAATGATATATTCCGTCGATATATTCCGGCGGAACGGCCCTATAATAGTTTATTTCCTCCACCGCAGACGAGATCAAATCCATGGTGTTTCCAGATTATCGTGAAGGGCGACTTTACGCCGAAGATGTGCCCCTCGACAAGATCGCCGCGCAACTGCAGACACCGGTTTACTGTTATTCGGCCGCCGCCTTGCGGCACAACTACCTGGCCTACACCGAACAGTTCAGGGCGGAAAACTCGCTGGTGTGCTACGCCGTCAAGGCAAATTCCAACCAGGCCATCATCCGCGCGCTGGGGCGAATGGGTGCAGGCGCCGACGTGGTTTCCGAGGGCGAACTCAGACGCGCCCTGCTGGCCGGCATCCCCGCCAATAAAATCGTTTATTCCGGTGTCGCCAAGACCGCGGGCGAGATGCGCTTTGCGCTGCAGCAGGATATTTTGCAGTTCAATATCGAATCCGAACCCGAACTGGAACTGTTGAACGAACTCGCCGTCGCTGCGGGCAAACAGGCCGCCGTCGCGTTCCGCATCAACCCCGACATCGACGCCCTGACCCATGCGAAAATCTCGACGGGCAAGGCCAGCAACAAGTTCGGCATCCCGTGGACACGGGCGCGCGAGGCCTATGCGCGCGCCGCGGAACTGCCGGGTATCCGGGTGCAGGGCATCGATATGCACATTGGCTCACAACTGACGCAGTTGATGCCCTTCGAACAGGCCTTCCGCTGCCTGGCGGACCTGACCACCGAACTGCGCGGTCTCGGTCACGACATCACGGTGCTCGATATCGGCGGCGGCCTGGGGATCGACTACGCGGACGGTAAGCAGAACCCGCCCCACATCAGCGAGTATGCGCAGCTCGCAAACGACATCCTCGGCGGCCTCGGCTGCCGCATCATCGTCGAACCTGGCCGTTCCCTGGTCGGCAATACCGGCATCCTGATTGCACGTGTCATCTACATCAAACAGGGCGAAAGCGACCGTTTCCTGATCATCGACGCGGGTATGAACGACCTGCTGAGACCGAGCATGTACGACGCTTACCATGAAATCGTGCCGGGCGAACTGCGCGACGGCGAAGCCCAGGCCTACCAGGTGGTCGGGCCGATCTGTGAAACGGGGGATACGTTTGCGCGCGACCGGATGCTGCCGCCATTGCAAGCCGGCGACCTGGTCGCGATAAAGAATGCCGGCGCCTATGGTGCGGTCATGGCCTCTGCCTACAATACCCGGCCGCTGGTGCCCGAGGTGCTGGTTGACGGTGATCAGGTCACCGTTATCCGCCCGCGTCCGAGCCACGCTGACCTGATCAATCTCGATACGCCGGATGGTTGATCACTAAAAGTAGCGGGTGACCGGCGGCAGATCTGGCTTCAGTCAGGATAGCTCATAAATCAATCAACAAAGCAGCCCGTGAGAATCTTTGCGAAGCGCATGCATTGTTTTTCGAGACCGCATCGCCCAAGGAGACGCAGGCGCCTGCACGATGAAGTGTAAGTGACCCGAGTCGAGGTTGCGATTGTGTAACCCACCTCTTATCCCGAACTTTGACCTCAAAACGCCCCTTGCCACAACTCCGTCAATGACGTATATTGCGCGCAATGTATACGATCATAGAAACTCCAACCTTTCAGGAAGATGCCCGGAGAATCTGGTCAGAACAAGAGCGTGGCGCTTTTTGTGCTTGGCTCGCGGCTACTCCTGAAGTTGGTGCTGTAATTCCCGGTAGTGGAGGTTGTCGTAAGGTTCGTTGGTCAATTGCAGGTAGTGGCAAGCGCGGCGGCGCTCGCATCATTTATTACAATCGACTGGCTAACGGGGAAATCTGGCTTTTGGTCATTTACACTAAAAGTGTTACGGGCAATATCCCTACCCATATTCTCAAATCAATCCGTGAGGCTATTGAACATGAGTAAGAAATCCAAAAGCATGGAGAGTGAGGAACTCGGCAATAAACTTCTCAGGTCCGTGCGAGAAATGAAAGCAGGCAAAGTCGCGCGTGCTACCCAAATTGCGGCGAATGAAGTTGCTGCTGCACGCATGAAATCTGGCCTATCACAAACAGAATTTGCCCAGGCGCTGCAAATTTCTCCTCGCACGTTGCAAGAATGGGAACAAGGGCGGCGGGAACCGTCCGGTGCGGCTAAGGCTTTAATACAAATTGCTTTCAGACACCCCGAAGTTATCCGCGAAGGCTTCGGGGGTTAACAAGGCCCTGTTGCGGACAACTTGCAGTTGCCGCAAATGGCAAAGTTAGCAAACACCTTCCATCCTGTCCGTCTTGCGAAATGAGTAGAAAAAGAATAATTTATACTCATGAGCCGTTTTGAGTTTGACGACGACAAGAGCAAGGCCAATCTGGAAAAGCATGGAATCGATTTTCAGGCTGCTCAGGAGCTCTGGAAAGACCTTGATCTTCTGGAAATCCGGGCAAAGTCTGATGATGAGGATCGCTTCCTGGTCATAGGGCTTATCGGTGCAAAGCGCTGGTCCGCAGTGGTCACTCACAGAAACGAAAAAATTCGCCTGATTTCTGTCAGGCGGTCCCGCAAGAAAGAGGTAGAGCTATATGAAAGCCAGGAATTTTGACAAGAAATTTGACGAAGGCAAAAAAGACGTCGTTGATGATCTTGATCTTTCCACTGCGCGCCGGGTCAACCAGGAACAAAAGCGTATAAATGTCGACTTTCCATCCTGGGTTGTCGAGTCGTTAGATCGTGAAGCCGCGCGTGTAGGTGTTACGCGGCAATCCATTATCAAAGTCTGGCTGGTGGAGCGCCTCAAGGCGGAAGCTGCTAACAAACCACTCAATGGTGACGCCGCAAGCGGCGCACATTAGCGGCACGTTAGCTGGACACACTCGCACCATGAACTACCAGGAAAGGAGAAGCCGCATGAACTTGATCGCGATCAATGTACTACTGGATCCAGATGCTGCCACGGTTGAGAAGGCACAGGCGGCGAACGCCCGGCTACGAGAGGACTATCCGGACGGTTTCGCCCTCGATGCCAACCACGCGCCGCACATCACCCTGCTCCAGCAGTTTGTGCGAACGGCGGACCTCGACGAGGTCGCCAAGGCTGTGGCCGAAGTGCTGCGAACAGAGCAGTCGACGAAATGGGAAAGCAATGCGACTGGCTACTATGACCTGGCCTACAAGAATCTCGGGTTGGTGGGCATCGTCATCGAACCGACCCAGGATCTGCGTCGACTTCAGCAAAGGATCATCGACGCCGTCGC
>JBFZEL010000499.1:0-3822 GCA_041306925.1 Lysobacterales bacterium | reverse complement strand
TATCTCAATTCCTGTAAATGTACCTGACCCCTTTAGGTAGAGTATCTCAATTCCTGTAAATGTACCTGACCCCTTTAGGTAAATGTACCTGACCCCTTTAGGGACCCCATTACTGGTCTATCGCAAAGGTGATGTTGACCGTGACCGTGTAGGTGTTTTCACCAACGGCTACCGGTACGGCATCGGCTGAACGGTACATGGCCATTTCTGCCACCGGCGCTGGCCACGGGTTGGAGGACTGTTCGGCAATCTCCAGCAACTGGCCCTTTTTGACCCCTGCCGCCTGCGCCAGCGTATCGGCCTTGGCGGTTGCGTCCTGCACCGCCCGGGTGCGGGCCTGCGTGAGGGCCGCGGAGGGGTCCGCATTGGTGAAAGTAATGTTGCCACCCTCGTTGACACCGAGGCTGACCGATCGATCCAGGATGGTGCCGACCGCCGTGATGTCCCGGATACGCACCGTCAGGCTGTTGCGCACCGTGTAACCGGCAATCCGCGGCGGTTTGCGCCCATCATCTGAATCTTGCGACGGATAGACGTAATCCGGTTGAATGGAAAAACCCGAGGTCTGCAGGTCCCGGGCCTCGATGCCCGCGCTCTGCATCGCCTTTTGCACTTCCTGCATGGCGGCGGAATTGGCGTCCAGCGCCGCACGGGCGGTATCGGCTTGGCGTGTGACCGTCAACGTCAGCACGGCCATGTCCGGCGCAAGGTCGGCGCTGCCTTGCCCGCTCACCAGGATGCGCGGCGGCGGGCTATTTTCATCGGCGCAAGCGGCGGCGCTCAATGACAGGCTGAAAAGGGTCACGATTAACAGGCCTGCAAGCCTGCATTTGCTTGGTCCGGATTTGTTTGGGTATTTCATATTGCCTGGGCTCCTGTCATGGCTGGTGTTAATTGGACTGCAAATAAGCCCCGTATTGACCCGCGCCAACCGCGCCGGGTTTCAAACCCCGATGACTTCGTAGGCGTGCTTGAGACGGTCGGCGAGCACATTCATCACGTGCAGCGAAAAATCCGGCACATACCGCAACAGCGCGTTGAAGCTGGTTTGGTCGATCAGGGCCAGGCGGCAATTGGTCCGGGCCGTCACGGTGGCGCTGCGGATATTCGAATTGATCAGGGCCATTTCGCCCACGATTTCACCGGGCGATGCGGTTGCCATGATAATGCCGTTGACGGAAATCGTGACCTCGCCCTGCATCACCACGTACATATGGTTACCTGCCTCGCCCTCCGTGGTAATCACGGTGCCGGCAGGAAAAGCCACAACATCATCTGAATCTTTGAAAACCTCGAGTAAATCCATACGTCCAGTCCCGCTAAGGCCGGTTCTTCACGCCGGCCCCAAACGAACGGCGATGTAATTGTTGACCGCCCGTAAACGGTTGGCCAGTACCACCATGACTTGCTGCGCAAACCCGCTGCTTTCCTGCATCATGCCATTAAGCTGGTCGCGGTCCAGGCGCGCCAGTGTGACATCGGTGAGCGCGGTCGCGGTCGAACTCATGGTGGCGGACTCGAACAGGGCCATTTCGCCGATGATGCCGCCGGTCTTCTCAACCTCAAGTACTGCACCGCGCATGCTCAGTTCGACCTCACCGGACAAAATGACGCACAGGTACTCGGCCGGGTCGCCCTCCGCAAAAATGACGGTCTGGGCGGGATGTTCCCCGATATCCTGCCAGTTATGAAACTTTTTGAGAAACTCCATGTTATTTCACTTGTGTCAAGGCCATCAATATATCACTACTCAGTTCACTAATCAGTGTTGCCAATTGAGCGCCCGTGCTTTCTGCCCATACGTCTCACGCGCCGTATCGCTCCACGCGTCACCGCCTTCCAGCTCAAAAAACAACGGCTGGCGGGCAATCGCATCCGGTGCGACCTGGTTCATGGTGGCCGTATCATAAAGCCTGCCGTTGATCATTGTATGACTGACGTATTCGGAACGGAAGATGTCATCCAGCGGGTTGCCGTCCACGATCATGATATCCGCCAGTTTGCCGGCTTCCAGGGAACCGGTCTCGTGGTCCATGCCGAGACTGCCCGCCCCGTCGATGGTCGCGCCGCGCAGGGCTTCCCAGGGACTGAAGCCGCCCTGGACCATCGACCAAATCTCCCAGTGGGCGGCGAGACCGGCGCGTTGACCGTGGGCGCCGATATTGACCCTGACGCCTAAGTCACGCAAAGCCTTGGCAGTGCGCGCCACGTAGAAATGGTTGTACTCGGAATCCGGCGCCTTCTGGCGGCGGATCGCGCGCGGGTAGACATCGCTTTTCGGCGTATAGCGGAGCAGACGCGGGTTTTCCCATACATTGGTGCGGTCGTACCAGTATTCCTCGCCCATCAGGCCGCCGTAGGAGACGATGAATGTCGGGGTATAGGCGGTACCCACCTGCGACCAGAGTTGCAGGACATCGGAGTAGACATTTTTTAACGGCACGGAGTGCTCGAGGGTGGTGTGGCCGTCGATCAGTTGGGTCAGGTTGTGATGGAAGCGCATGCCGCCTTCCGGCACGACCAGCATGTCCAGTTCGGACGCCGCCTGGATGATCTGCTGGCGCTGGTCGCGGCGTGGCTGGTTGTAGCTCTTGACGGAGATGGCGCCGACGTCGTGCAGACGCTGCAGGTGGAAGCGGGCGTCGTCGAGGCTGTTGGTTTCGGCGCTGTAGCCCGGTACGTAGGCCCCGTAGAGGATGGTGCCGGTGCCAAATACCCGCGGCGCCACCATCTGGCCGGATTTCTGCAATTCGGCGGCGGCAAAGAACTCACTGGTGTCATTGGAGGGGTCGTGGATGGTGGTCACACCGAATGCCAGGTTGGCCAGTTGCATCCAGTTCTGCTGCGGCATGATTTCGCTGTTGCCCATGCTGCCATGCGCGTGGGCATCGACGAGTCCGGGCAGGACGGTTTTGCCGCTGACATCCAGCTGATAAGCATCTGCAGGAATCGCGACACTGCCACGGCTGCCGACCGCGGCGATGCGGTTGCCGTCGATCAGCACGACACCGTCCTCTATCACCTCGGTCTGGTTGTTCGCATCACGCATCGTGACCACGCGTCCGCCAACCAGCGCTATCTTGCCTTTCGGCCGGTCTCCCGGCTGGTTGAAAGCCAGGTCCAGGCCGGCGTCGAGCGGTTCCGGCAACGGCTCGGGCGCGCCTTCTGCAAATGCAAATGCCTGTTGCAGCGCGCGCCGGTAAAGATAGCGGCCGTGTGACCAGTCGATGGCCCGGCTGTCGGCGGACCAGCTCAGAAACTCGCCACTCCTGGCAGACAGTTGCCTGACGCTGAAATCCTTGGTATCACCACCGAGTGTGATGGTTTTGCCGCTGGCGAAAAAGGGCGCGACCCAGGTTTTGAAATTCTCGCTGAAGGCCACCCACTGGCCGTCCGGCGACACCCGGAACTGCGTGACCTTTGCGCCCTGCAGATGATCGCGGCTATCTTTGCCGGCGAGGTTGACGCTGCTCAGCAACAGTTCGGTCTCCAGTTTACCGGTGTTGGTGGTGAAAAAAACACGGCTGGCATCGGCGTTGAAATGCGGGTTAGCCCCTTTCCTGCTGAGCAGTTTCGGAGCTTGCCTGGCATCGGCCGCGACGTGGTAGATGCCCGCGTCCATCGACCACAGCGGTGACAGCAGGTAACCGCCCTCGATGCTGCGGTACACGACCTGTTTGCCGTCGGCGGAATACGCCGGTTCTATGTAATGGCCCGGATGCCGTGTCAGCACGGTCGTCTTGCCGCCCTTGATGCTGGTGATGCGGACCGAGCCGAGCGCCTGGTCGTTCCAGGTGGTGTACAGCACGGCTTGCCCGTCGG
>JBFZEL010000498.1:0-3152 GCA_041306925.1 Lysobacterales bacterium | reverse complement strand
CTGACCCGAAAAGCTTCGTTGAACCCGACCACTTTGCCGTCTCGGCCGGTCCATCGCAGGCCGATGCGAATCCCCTGCGCGGAGTGGGAATGCCGGAACCGCAGCTATTGACTGGTCGATCGGCGAGTTCGCGATCATGCTGGCCATCGTCGCAGCGCTTCGCATCAACAGGGAGTTCTGGGGATTTGTCGGGCTGACGGGTGCGTTGACCGGCGTGCTGTGCGCGGTCCTGTTCCACTATTATTTTTGCCTGTTCTGGTGCGATTGGACCGCACTGCTGATGGTCGTGCCCTTGTTCATCTGGCCATTATTGTTCAGTGCTTCGCTATACCAGTGGAGGAAACAACGCCCTGTCCATTACAATGGTCTGCGTGCTTGAGTTGGCTGTGGCCCGGCGAGCCCCCATGCTGCCGCTGACGAGGGCGGGGCGGCCGGCCTGGCCAAGCGCCAGTTAGCAGCACCGCCGCCGTCACGCAGGTTCCAATCGAAGCCGCGGATTGGACATGGGTGCTCCCGGAAAACTGCGCGGCAGCCGCGCACAAATCAGACATGAGAGGTGAGGAAATGAACAAATACCTGAATATCGCGATCGCCGCCGTGCTGGCGGGAGGTGTGCACGGCTGCACCTGGGTCAAGACCACGCCGGTAGGTGAATCGGTGCGCGTGGTGTCTGCGGAGGCGGTCAAAAACTGCCAGCGCAAGAGCAAGGTGATAGTCAGTCTGAAGAGCCGCGTGGCCGGTGTCGAGCGCAACCAGACCAAGGTTGCCAACGAGCTGGCGACGCTGGCGCGTAACGAAGGCGGGCGCCTGGGTGGCGATACCGTGGTGGCCGAGTCTGCCATTTCCGAGGGCAGCCAGGAATTCGGCGTTTACGTCTGCAGGTAGGCATTGGCAGATGCCGACCCGGGCCCGGGTTTACAACTGGGAATCCACCGGTAACAGACCGATAAACCCGACCTTGAAGCGTTGCCAGAAGGTGGTTTGCGGTTCTGTCCGGTAACGTATCTCCCGACCATCCCGGTTTTCGATCCATACCAGTTCGCTGCTGCCGTGCGGCTTAGCCGGGTTTTTGGCTTCGAGCACCAGGGAATAACATTGCGGGGCCAGGCTGGCAGTAAAGCGTTTCTCGAGGTCCTGTGCCAGTTGGGGGTTTTCGATCAAAAGCCCGATCTCCGTGTTTAAATTTACCGAGCGGGGATCGAGGTTCATCGAACCGATGAAAACCCGCTGCCGGTCAATGATGAACGTCTTGGCGTGCAGGCTGGCGGCAGATGAACCGGTGATGGACATTTTGCCGGCGGCTTCGCTGCCTGCGGCAAGACTCCTATTCAACTCGAACAATTCGACGCCGCCCTCGAGCAGCTTCCGCCGGGATTTCTTGTAGCCGGCATGCACGGCGCGGATGTCGGTCGAGGCCAGTGAGTTTGTGACGACACGGACGTGCGTGCCGCGCTGGGCGGCCGCGACCAGCGCCGCGGTGCCCGGCTTGCCCGGTATGAAATAGGGTGAAATGATCAACAGGTCCGTATGCGTCCTTCCCAGCAGGTTGCCCAGTTGCCTGAGCACGACCTCGGAGTCGTTGCCACGCTGCATTTTTTCCGGCGCGTCATGCAGCGCCACGATGTTGCCCCAATAAAGCTGCAGGTCGCGTGACTGCAAGTGCAGGCCCAACGGCGTCAAACGCATCGCTTCGTACAGGGCTGCGCTGGTTTCAGCAACGCTGGTTCTCAGCGCCTCGCGGGTTGCTGCGGCCTGCGCCGGGTTGACGGGCTCCGGGTGAAAAGCGCTGACCGGAATGCTCGAGGGGCTGTTCCAGAACAGATCGAAACTGTCCGACACCTGGCCGGCGACCGGGCCGATGGCGAGCACATCCAGGTCGGCGAAATTGACCAATTCGTGCAGGGCGAAGTACTCGTCGCCGATGTTTCTGCCGCCGACCACGGTCACGGTGCTGTCGGCGGTCATGGACTTGTTGTGCATGCGGTGATTGATTCGCCGCGCGTCGGTGACGATACCCATGGTCCTCGAGTCGCGCGAGGCGATCGGGTTGAATAGTGAGACGCTGAAGTTCGGCAGCGAATCGAGCCAGACGAATACATCGTCATTGGCCATGCCCACGCCGATATCGTCGAGCAGCAGGCGCACCCGTACGCCGCGGTCCGCGGCATCGAGCAATTCCTTGAGCAACAGGCGGCCGGATTCATCCGCATGCCAGATGTAATACTGCACATCCAGCGATTTGTCGGCTGCCCGGGCCAGCGCCACGCGGGCGGCAAGCGCCTCGATGCCCTGGCCCAGCGGGTAGGCCCCGCTTTGGCCCGGATGGTCGGCAGCAACGGCAGCGAAAGCATTGGCCAGCCGCGTACCGCCGGCATCCAGTTTGTAGCTTTCCTCGCGCGGATAGTTTTCGGGGAGGCTCGCGCAACTGGCGAGCAGCAGGCTGCAGAGAAAGGCCGGCAAGGCGGCGCTGAGAGCACGAAGTTTATTCAAGGATGACTCACATGGGGACCGCGATTTTTCGAATGCCGTCAGTCTGCCTAAACCCCGTTGTCCCTGCAAGCCCAGTGATTGGCTGAGCCCGGATTCCCGGGCCGCGGCAATCGCCGAGGGCCCAAAATAATCGCAAGAACGGCTTGCTATTGTGGTAAAAATAATGCAACAATATGTTTATTAAGTATTTTTTACCTGCATCCAGGTCATCCCCCAAAGGAGAGAATTTATCCCCATAACCCAAGGCGATTGTATCTATCATCCCCACCACGGTATCGGCAAGGTGCAATCCATCCGCAGCAGAAGCTTTTCTGGCGAAAACGATACCCGATTTGCAGAAATCTTTTTCGGGCGTGAATGCATCACGTTGTTGGTTCGTGAAGACAGTCTCGACAACATCATCCGCGCCCCGATGAGTCTCTCGCTGGCAAAAAATCTTCTGCACCACATGAAAAACTGGAAAACCAAGGTCAGCGATCAGTGGAAAACCCGGGCCAACACCCACCAGGCCATGATGGAAGAAGGTGATCCACGTGCCTGCGCCGAAGTATACAAAGACCTCAGGGTGCTCGAGCAGGATAACGCCTTGAGCACAACCGACCGCAAACACCTTAAACGCTGCAAGAGTATCCTTTCCGAAGAACTGGCCATTGCCCTTGGCC
>JBFZEL010000497.1:0-5899 GCA_041306925.1 Lysobacterales bacterium | reverse complement strand
CGATCGGGCATCCTGCCCGATCGCCCCTGATCCGCCCGGCTACTCGGCGCTTCAACGTTCGCCCGGCCAGCAAGCACCTGCCGGGTCTGAACCAGTGTGCAAGGCTGTCAGCTTCAAAGCTCAGCAGGGTGGGTGGTCTTCAGTGCCCATTTATCCGCCGAAGACGGGACTCCGCCAGGGGCGATTTTCATGGATGAAAATCGAGCGCTGACGGTACAGGATGTACCGCCAGCGCGGTCCCGATCAGGCGGAATCGCGGCTGAGGGTACCCCGCAGGGGCGGATAAGGCTGGGCAGTGAAGACCACCCGGCCTGTTGAGCGCTCGGCCTGAAACGAAGCCACCATTGTTGTATATGCTGTAATTGACTGTTAGCCAGCCCCTATGGATTCAACGCTGCCCTGATCGCTTCCAGTTTTTCCCTGACCACGGCGGCATGTGCGCTACCCATGCGGACCAGGATCTTCTGCCCCGCCGTCATGGCCTCCAGTTCCGGGTCGTCAAACAGGTAAACGGCCTCCGGTTTGACCAGGTAAACCGGACCTGCCGGATCCGGTGCTTCCATCAGGTTATCGATCACCGCCAGCAGGCGGTCAGTGAATGGGCCCTCGCCGCCGTTTTCCTCCCAGGCCTGCTGAAACAGTGGGTAGTAACGACGATAGAATGCTACCAGCGCGTCGCTATCCATGGCCCGCAGCAAGGCGACATAGCCATCGTAACGGGCAAAATTCTCCGTGCTCAAAAGCAGCGCTTCAGCCTCGGTGGCGACGATGAATTTATCTGGCGCAGGTCTTATCGGGTTAATGTTAACGGCTACCCGGCGGGTGGTCAGGCTGTCGATCGCCGCCACTGCCCTGCTGATGAGTTGGTCGATGACCAGGTAATCGGCCAGGCGGGCCGTGCCGGCGATACCCGCCAGGGCCTGGGTAATCTCGGTATCGCTTTCGGTGAGCACCGGCAACGGTTCCGGCGGCGTTTCGGCTTCGGGCCCGGCTTCCGCTTCACCCTGAACGGTGGTGCTTTCCGGCGCTGTCAGCGGTGCCTGTTCAGTAAGCTGCGGTGCGGGGGTTAATTGGGGCAGCGGCAGTTCATGGATCGCTTCCGGCGGCCTGGTCAGTGAGTACCAGGCGGCCGCGCCGAAGAGCAGGACGAGCACTGTAACAGGAACTGCTTTTTTCATTATCATACCCCGGCAAACTGTCTGATCTGTGACTGCAAATTGAGACCCCGGTTACTTATTAGCAGTTCAACTGATCTCGGTCAACCGGAAACCTTGAACCATTTTTCAGGTCTGGTATATTGCTCTCCCCCTGAAACCTTACGTTGACAACCCGGAAATACTGATAATGTTGATCGTCAAGCCAAGTAAATTTGTAAAAACAACCCGTCAACTGCTCGCCACCTTCACCCTGACTGCCTGCCTGACGCTGCCGGTGACAACGCTGGCCGACACAGCGTTGATCGAGACACCGCTCGGCGACATCCAGATCGAATTGCTGACGGACGATGCACCCAATACGGTCGCCAATTTTGTCAACTACGTGCAAAATTTCAAGTACTACAAATCTTTCATGCACCGCAGCGTGCCCGGGTTTGTGATCCAGGGCGGCGGATTCACCTTCAATGGCGCTAATCCACAAGGCATCATCCCGTTCGCCCCGGTTGACAACGAGTTCAAGATCTCCAATACCCGCGGTACCGTAGCGATGGCCAAGATCGGCGGTAATCCCGACAGCGCCACCAGCCAGTGGTTTATCAACCTTGCCGATAACTCCGCCTTGCTCGACACCGAAAACGGCGGCTACACCGTGTTTGGCAGGGTCACCGCTGGCATGGCCGTGGCGGACGCCATCAGCCAATTACAGATCATCGACGCCCAGGGACCTTTTGCAGAACTGCCCGTCATCAATTACGTTTCGGGGAAGTTCATCACTGAAGCAAACCTGGTGATGACCGACGTCTCCGCCGATGTGACACCGCCAGACCCGACCTTCGTGATGAACCCAGGTCTGAACGACGCCTGGTATAACCCGGTCACCGATGGCCAGGGATTTTTCATCACCGTGTTTCCCGCGCTCGGCCTGGTCAACCTGGCCTGGTTCACCTACGACACGGAACTGCCCGCGGACGAGTCGGCCGCCAACCTCGGTTCACCCGGCCATCGCTGGCTGACCGCGCTTGGCCCGATCAATGGCAATACCGCCGTCATGAACATCGAGTTTGCCTCCGGTGGTCTGTTCGATACCGCCAGCACGATCACCGTCACCGACCCGCCGGGCTCGGACGGCACGATCACGCTGACGTTCTCGGATTGCAGCACGGGTGTGGTTGAATACAACATCCCGTCGATCAACCGCCAGGGTACAGTGCCGATCCAGCGCGTGGCGACCGACAATGTCGCGCTTTGCGAGACACTAAGCGCGGAGTGACAAGCGGTGCGGGTTAAGGCCCGGCACGTTGGATTCCTCTTTGCACTGACCGCTGGTTTAAATATCAACGGCTGGTGCCAGCAGGACGGCGGGCAGGCCCCGGCTATCTATGACCGGCTCTGGGCTGCACCGTTGCTCTACGACAACCCGGCTAACACCGTCATCCAGTCCTTTGCGCTGATCGGCCGTTACCACGGCCAGTACTGGAGCGTGGCTGCCGACCAGGGCGATGCCGACGACTGGGAGAACCGCCGCACGATAGCCGGCTTCAGCTCCGGGTGGTTCCAGCACTTTACCGTGCAGGCGCAGATGTACATGCAGAACGATGGCGGGTCGTTTTACGACGGTCTGTACGAAGCCTTTATCAAGTGGTCGCCAGCGGATGCCGGCTTCTCGCTCAGCGTGGGCCGTCTCGACTACCTGTACACCGGTTTTGAACGCAGCGAGTCCTCCAAGAAAATCAACGTCATCGAACGCGGCCTGCTGGTCAACCAGGTCATGCCGGCAGAAGTGGTGGGGGCGCTGCTGGAAGGGGAAAAAGGATCTTTTTCCTACCATGCGGGGGTGTTCAGCGGCGGTATCAAAGAGGAGTTCGATGACTTCAACAGCGGTTCTGCCGCGGTCATCGGCGCCGCCTATGACCTGCCCCTGTTTTTTGCAAAAGGCAGCCTGCACCTCGACTGGCTGCACAACGCGGAAGACCCCGACGGCAACGCCTTCAAGCCCTATGACAACGTGGTCTCACTGTGGCACCGCGGGGAACGCGACCGCCTCGATATGGGCGTCGACCTGACCGTGGCCCAGCCGAGCGGGACCGGCGGCCGCCTGTTCGCCTTGACGGTCGAACCAGGCTGGATATTGACCCGGGCGTTATTTGACAACGATGACCCGCTGCAACTGATCCTGCGTTACCAGTACGCGACCAGCAGCCGGGACAACGGCCTGCTGCTGCAAAAGCGTTATGAACAGGCCGTCACCCAGGGCCATGGCGATCACTACCAGGCACTTTACACCGGCCTCAATTACTTTCTGTATGGCCACAGGCTGAAATTGATGGCGGGTGGCGAATTTGCCCGCATGCAGGACCAGGCTGATGACGGTGGCAAATATAGCGGCTGGACCTGGTTCGGGGCGTTGCGCTTGTACTTTTGACCAGTGTGTGGCTAAACAGAAGGCAAGGTCACCCCCCACGCAAGCGGGGGTGACCTTGCTGTTGGCTGGCCGTTTGTTGCTAGGGCTTAACGAACTTTAAAGTCCAGCGGTCCGTATTGCCGGTAACCGTTTTGCGACCCACCTCGTAGCGCAATTCGTCATCGGGACGGGCATGCACATCGGAAAAATCGGCAAACCTGAAGCCGGCTGCTTCGATTTCATGGATGGCCCTGACCGGGTCAAACCTGCGCGCATTCTCCGGATTATCTGCCTCCATGTGACGCCTGGTATGATCGACGACAGCGTAGACACCGCCTGGTTTCAGCGCTTCAAAGGCGGCCTTGTTCATGGCTGCGCGGCCTGCGGCGTCAAAATTGTGGTAGTTGCGAAAGGTCAGCACCATGTCCACACCCGTTATACCAAAACCGTTGGTTTCGAGCGTATACAGACGTGCCCCGTCCTGCTTGAAAACTTTTGATTCGGCGGCAAGAATCTGTGCGTCTTCAAAACCCGGCAGGGTGAGCACCGACTTGGCAATATTGGCGGTTCCCAGCGCCGCGTAATATTCACCCTTTTCCGCCACAACGGGTACGAGCAGCTTGGTATACCAGCCACCACCCGGCAGCAGTTCAATGATTTTCATGTCGTCACGCAGACCGAAAAATTTCAGGGTCTCAACCGGGCTGCGGTCTTTGTCACGTTCTTTTTCAGCTTCTGTCCGGATATCCGCGGCCAATGCGGTCATAAGCCTGGCTTCAACGGCGGCAAAATCATCGGCCATTGCCAGGCCGGCGGAAACGATCAGTAAAGCACTCAGTAAATATTTCATCGGAATTTCCTGTCATCCATCTATGCACTTGCGGGTGATCATCATAAAGGAATATGCGCAGTGATGTTATACGGGCAAGCTGGAAAAATTCATTGCCGGTAATAACGACGTTCGAGTTCCGCGATCCGGTCCAGCAAATCCAGCGCCAGGGCAGCGCCCGCCAGGTTGACGCCGAGGTCACGCTGCAGGTGAATGACCGTCTTTACCCGTCTCAGGCTGCCGACGCTGAACCGCCAGTGCTCGATATCCGTGCCGCTCGGTTCAAGTATGCCTTCCGCGACCAGCGTGGTGATGGTTTGGGTCTCCACGGTACAACTGCGACACAGCTCAGCCAGGCTGACCAGATCGTCTTCCCCGAGGACCTCGCCAAAAAGGACTTGTCCGTGATTTTTGCCGTGATTATTGCCGTGATTATTGTCTCTGCTCATGCTCAGTCCACCTCCATCGCCGCACGCGGGTCAAACCGCATTTCGTCCTGCATACGCCGGTAAAGCTCCTTCGATTTGTCATCATCGGCAGGCGGCAGGGCAATCTGTAACACGACGTACAGGTCACCCGGTGTTTTCGCTGGTATGCCCCGTCCTTTCAGCCTCAGTTTTTTGCCGGCTTTCGAATTCGCGGGAATTTTCAGGTCGATCGTACCGGATGGTGTAGGCACCTTGATGCTGGCACCGAGGGCTGCTTCCCACGGCGCCACCGGCAATTCGAGGTACACATCCGCACCTTCAACGCTGTAGAACCGGTGCGGATTGAATTCTATTTCCAGGTACAGATCACCGGCTTTACCGCGGCCTTGTCCCTTGGCGCCCTGGCCGCCCAGGCGGATCTGCTGACCCTGCCGGACGCCCTTGGGAATGTTGACTTTCAAAGTCCGGTTACGGCTGAGGACGTGCCCGTCGGCGCTTACCTCGGGCATCTGCAACGAGATGGAACGGGAGGCGCCGTGGTAGCTGTCTTCGAGATCGACGAGTATCCTGGCGTGATGGTCTTCACCCTGCATATGGAACCCCCGGCCGCCGCCACCCGGGCCTCCTGCCTGGCCGAACAGCGACTCAAAAAAATCACTGAAATCATGTTGGCGGCCCGCGTCACTGGGTGAGCCCTGAAACTCAAAACCGGCGCCCCAGTCCGGCGGCGGACGAAAACCCTGCTGGGAGTTCCAGTTCGAACCCAGCTGGTCATAGGCGACGCGTTTTTCCGGGTCTTTCAGAACCTCGTAGGCCTCGCCCAGGTCCTTGAATTTCTCTTCAGCATCCTTTTCCTTGCTGACATCCGGATGGTACTTACGGGCAAGTTTGCGGTAAGCGCGCTTGATCTCATCCTGGGTGGCCTTGCGGTCGACGCCCAAAACAGCGTAATAGTCCTTGTATTCCATAGCTCGGCCACTCTCAAAGGGATCGACGACAACCCGCCAGGATCATTGGCTTGAACCCAGAGGTCCACCACAGCATCCCGCACACTGGATGTTGGGGTGAAGCCGGGCCGGGTCAA
>JBFZEL010000496.1:0-2719 GCA_041306925.1 Lysobacterales bacterium | reverse complement strand
ACATCAGGCTCACCATACATCCGCCAGCGGACGGTCTGATTGAACCCTCACTATACTGGTACGGGGTTGGCCTGGCTGGCAACTTGCCGGGCGGGAAAGGCGAACCCCTGTCAATCGAGGGGCTCTTTCCGCCGGGTGATTACAGCTTCTGGCTGAGCCCCAGGCAGGTCAGCGACGCCGAGTACACGGTCAAGCTGGAACGCCTGCCGCGCTTTTCCTGTCCAGCGGATTGCGAACCCAATGGTCTTCATACCTGGTACGGGGCAGCCTCCTTGCCGCCCGACCTCGTGCTACAGGGGAAGTCCGGGGAATGGAAGGATTGGGACACTTACCAGCTACCCGGGTTTGACGCACCAACGGAATTGCTCATCCATACCGGGCAGCCCGTTCGTGAACTGACCCTGGGGACGCTGACCTCAAATCGCGTGCGTCAGACCTACGAGCCGGAAGCCGCACTCTACCGCGTGAACGTGCCAGCCGGTGATGCTTACCAGATAGGCGTTGATTCCCGCGGGCAGTCCTACCGCCTGGGACTGGAGTTTCCCGGCGGACAGATACTGCCGGTCACGCAGGCCTTGGCAGCGGACCTGGAACTCACGCTGGATGCCGCTACGGTCTCGGCATTCCGCAATGACGGGCAACAGGTCTTCGGCACACTGCAGGTCACCAACAACGGCGGTAACACGCTCGAGGCGGAACTGGAGGCGGTGACCAGTGACTATCGCTGGACGGTGGCGCTCGATCAGTTGATGCTGATGGTGCCCGCGGGTGAAACATTGAGCGTACCCGTAAGCGTCCAGGTGCCTGCCGATGCCTGGGCGGACCGGCCCGTGCGCATCAGCGTCAGGGCGCGCGACGCATCCGGTGCCCAGGCTGAAACCTGGAAAGAAATCGGTGTCGAGCGGGACATTGGCCCTGTCAATCCCAACCTGGTATGGCCCATCCCCGCTTCCCTGCGCGGCGGATTCAATATCGCGTGGCTGCCCCTGGGTGCCGAATGGACCGAAGGGCGGCCAGCGGGGCATCGCCCGGATTTATTACGCGACAACCTGGTATTCCCCGGCGCCCAGCATGAATGTTGCGGCAAGGCTGGCGGTTGGGAAAGGGGCCAGGAACCGGTTTTTACGCTCAAACTGCCCGGTGAACAGCCGTTACCGGTAGCCGGTGTCGCGCTGAATCATTTCGGCACCACCAATCCGTTCAAGAACATTCGACTGGCCACGCTGTTGCTGTCGCAGGATGGAATCGAGTTCAGCGAAGCTTTGCGTATTGAAACACTGCCGGTACTCAGCGAGCAGTTTTTCGCGTTGGAAACACCTCGGACCGCCCGTTTCGTGAGGCTCAGAATTGACGACACCTATGAGGAACGGGACAAGGACGGCAGGGCTTTCTTCAGCGAATGGAAAGTCATATTGCAGCCGGGTTTCGACCCGTCCGCGGGGGCCGGATTCAATATCGCGAGACCTGAACTGGGCGGCCACCTGGTCTGGGACTGGCCACCCGAACCCTCCTATGCGGCGAACAGCGTGCTGGTCGAAGGCGACGCCTCCAACCGGGCCGGCACACGGCGCGAAAATGCCAAAGATTATGTTATCGGCTTCAACCACAACCGCGCGGCGCAGATCACACGCCTGGAATGGCAGTACCGTGAAGGCCTGGAGGACCGTTGGAAACAATTTGACCGGGTGATGGTTTCGGCCAGCCTCGGCTCGCCGGTGGGTCCTTGGCAGGAACTCGGTGAAATGGACCTCAGCGGTCAGAAAAATTCTGCCAGCCTCGAACTACCCGGGGCCACCTGGGTGCGGTTCGTGCGGTTTACGGCCCACCTGGCAGACGGTGCGAAATTCTCGGAGGAACCGGGTGTGCTGAAGATCTGGGAGCGGCCGTCCGGGGACGATTACCTGTCGGTGCTGGGCGAGTGGGGCGGGCAGGGCTCCCGCGGGTATTACGAACACATGGCCGGCTTGCAGACCGAAGCCGCGCCCGAGGTGGCAGGCAACGACACGCGGGTGACTGCCGCACCGCTGGCAGCGGCAGTTTCGGCGCGTGGCGAGGTCTCGCTGGGCCAGCAGGAACACTGGTACCGGCACCGGATGTCCGGCTCCGAAAATACCCTGCTCATCGAACTGACGGGTGATCCGACCGTGCGCACGGTGGTGGAAGTGGAGGATGAAGCCGGCAACAAGCTGCCGCTGCGCCGCACCGACGGCAAGGACGTGTTCAGCCGCCAGGCATTCGAGGCCATCGTCGAACCTGGCAGCGAGGTCTGGTTACGCATTGCCGAACCGCCGCGCAACGTGGTCTTCACCTGGGACACCAGCGCCAGCGTCAACGCCTACATCCCGCAGATCAACAACTCGCTGATGGCCTTCAGCGGCGAGGTGGTGCCGGGCCGCGAAGCGGTCAACCTGATGCCGTTTTCGATGGACCTGTTGCTCGAGGAGTGGTACGGCGAGCCGTACAAACTGCAGACCATACTGAACGACTACCGCAGGGTAGGCGCTTCCAGTTCGGCGGAGGAGACCATGAAGAACGCGACCCTGGAACTGGCGCCGCGGGCCGGCACCAAGGCCATGGTGCTGATCACCGACGCGCAGACGCCGCACGACGGCGAACTGTGGGGACCGCTGCAATCGGTCCGGCCGCGTATTTTCGGCATCGGTGTGGCCGGCGCCGACATGGCCGACCAGAACCGTTTCCGCGACTGGGCCAGCGTCAA
>JBFZEL010000495.1:0-3440 GCA_041306925.1 Lysobacterales bacterium | reverse complement strand
ACCGGGACGAACAGGATGCGTTCGAGCAAGTCTGGAAGCCGGGCACGACCTTCGAGCCGGATTCGCAGTTGACCGCCCGCTACGCTGAGCTATTCCCGATCTACAAACAGCTTTACGCCGCACTGGCGCCGATCCACCACCAGTTGTACGACCGATTCCTGGGGTGAGCGCCTGCCCCTCATCGCGAGTGCCAGCACAGATCTGATTCTATTTGAGGAGATTCGATCATGACCGTTGCTGCAAAAACAGCGCCTGCCGGTGCAGTGGCGAAGCCCCGCCGCGCTTTCTCTTCCGAGAGCAAGCTGTTTGGGTGGGGACTGGTTGCGCCGGCCCTGCTTTTCTTGCTTATGGTGGGCCTCTATCCGACGATTTACGTGTTTGCTCTGGCTTTCAGCAAATGGGATCCTGAGACGGGCATGCAATTCGTTGGGCTGAACAACTTCATCCGTGCAGTGGCCAACCCGCGCTTCTGGCACGGACTGCGGGTCACGGCGTGGTTTGCCATCGGGGGCGTGGCGGTCCAGTTGGTGGTGGGGTTCGTCATGGCGCTCGCCCTGCAGGAGGTCGGCCCCAAGCTGCGCCGGGCGGTGACCACGCTTTTCTTGATTCCGTTCATGATGACCCCCGCGGTGGTGGCAACCCTCTGGAAGTTGATCTATCATCCCACCATCGGTCCGCTGAACTACACCCTGTCGTTGTTCGGCATCAAGGCGCCTGAATGGGCCAATTCCAAGTTCGCCTTGCTTTCCCTGGTGGTGGTGGACATCTGGCAGTGGACCCCCTTCATGACGATCCTGCTGTTGGCGGGCCTGCAGAGTCTTTCGCGCGAGGTTTATGAGGCAGCCTACATGGACGGGGCCTCGCGCAAGCGGGCGTTCTTTGACATGACCCTGCCGTTGATGAAGCCGTTCATCTTTCTGGCGGTTTTCCTGCGCTTCATCGATGCCTTCAAGCTGTTCGACCTGGTGTTCATCGTGACGCGTGGCGGGCCAGGCGACATGACGGAGAGTATCGCCTACTATACCTACACGATCGGTTTCAAGTACTTTGACCTGGGGCTGGCATCGGCACTCAGCGTGCTGCAGTTGATCATCATCATCGTTGCCGGCAAGATGCTGCTCACCCAGCTCTCCCGCGTACAAGAAGCCCAGCGGCAAGCCTGAGCATCGGAGGACGATTGTGGAAACTACGAAAAGATCCAAAATCTGGGCCTATGTCGTCGTGGCGATCGGTATCTTGTGGACTGCGCTGCCGCTGTACTGGATGTTGATCACGGCGTTCAAAACACAAAGCGAGATCCGCACGTATCCCCCCACGTTCTTTCCGCAGACTTTCTCGTCCGCGGGATTCATTGAGGCGTGGACGCACGGTGGGGCACGCGGGGTGAAGGACAGTGCGATCATCGCCGTCGGGACCCTCATCATCTCGTTGTCCCTGGGACTGCCGATGGCTTACGCGATCTCGCGGCGCAGGACGGGGGGCGATAACCTCTCCTTCACCGTCCTGTCGTTTCGTTTCATGCCGCCCATCGCGCCGGCGGTCGCGTTCTACCTGTTGGCGACCCGATTGCACATTTTCGACACCTATTGGGTTCTGATGTTGGTGAACAGCATGGCCAGCATCCCGTTCGTCGTCTGGATCATGAAGGGTTTCATTGACGAGATCCCCTACGCGATCGAGGAGGCGGCGCAGATTGACGGGGCGCCCTGGTGGAAGGCGATGAAGGATCACATCCTGCCCCTGTCGGCGCCCGGCCTCGTGGCAGTGTCGCTGTTCATCCTGATCTTTACCTGGAACGAATTCTTGTTTGCCACCCTGCTGACCGGGCGCTACATCTTGCCGTTCCCGAAGGCTGTGCCCGGCATGACGATCGGTGTTTTTGAACCCAACTGGGCGGCCGTCTGTGCGCTGGGCACGTTCGGCGTGCGGGCGTTGGCTGCGGTCGGTATGAGCATTTTGGTCGGTTGTGCGGCGCCGGCCGCACCCACAAGTACGCCGTTGGATCAGGTGCGGCCTACCGCGATCGCGACCAGGACGCGGCCGGCGGACGGCGCGGCGATGGTCTACGTGCCAGGCGGTGCGTTCGTGATGGGCAGCAGCGACGCCGAGATCCGGGAGGCTCTGGCTGATTGCCGCAACTGTCCCGACGACTGGTTCGATGCGGAGAAGCCGCAGCACGAGGTTGACCTGCCGGCGTATTGGATCGACAAGTACGAAGTCACGAACCGGCAGTTCGCCAGGTTCATCGAGGCTGGGGGTTACGACCGGAGGGAGTACTGGACCGAGGCGGGCTGGGAGTGGAAGACGCGCGAGAGTCGTCAGCGTCCATCGTACTGGGACCAGCCTGCCTGGAATCAGCCCGATCTCCCGGTGGTCGGTGTGGTGTGGTACGAGGCAGTGGCCTTTTGCCGGTGGGCCGGGGCGCGTCTGCCCAGCGAAGCAGAATGGGAGAAGGCGGCCTCCTGGGCAGGCGCCAGCGATCAGGAGGCGGGTGACCAGGGGGTGGACGGGCGGAAAACAGAGAAGTTGAATTATCCCTGGGGGGACGACTGGGATCCCCAGCGGGCCAACACCGCCGAGCAAGGGCTGCGCCGCACGACACCGGTTGGCCAGTTTTGCCGCGAAGCGGCCGGCGCCAGCCCCTACGGCGCATGCGATATGGCGGGCAATGCGTGGGAGTGGTGCAGCACGCTGCATTGGCCGCTTCCCTATGTGGCCGATGACGGGCGCGAGGACCTGGAAGCCAAGGGGACCCGCACACTGCGCGGCGGATCGTGGATCAACGAGCGGCACGAGGCGCGCGCAGCCTATAGGCTGCCGCCCTTCCCGGGGGATTTCATCCTGTTCGACCCGACCAACGGGTTTCGTTGCGCACTGGACGATTAGTTTCCACATAACTTACGAGGAGGTGTGTCATGTCAGAGGCAAACAAGGAGTTGGTTCGCCGGTTCTACGCGGCCGGCACCGGGGACCTGGCGGGGATCGAGGAGATCGTGGCGGCGGATTACACCGACCACCACTTCCTGCCCGGCATGCCCAAGGGCCCGGAAGGCGTGCGGCAGTGGTTCAGCGCCGTCCTGGGCAGCGTGTTCAGCGAGATGCGCGTCGAGATCGACCGCATGGTGGCCGAGGGTGATCTGGTGGACTGCCATTTCGCCTTGCACTGTAAGCACACGGCGGACTTCGGCGATCTGAAGGCCAAGGGCAACCCGGTGCGGATTGCGGCCATCAGTACCTTCCGAATCGCGGACGGCAAGCTGGCGGAGGGCTGGGAGCTCTACGACAGCGGCGACATGGCCCGGCAGATGCAGGCGTGACATATTAGACCTTTGAAGTCTCGCAGACCTCAAAGGTCTGGCAAGGAGGGAATTCCATGATCAAGGTTTTCATCGCACCCCGTCGTTACGTCCAGGGCGTGGGGGTTCTCAAAGAGATCGGCA
>JBFZEL010000494.1:0-4103 GCA_041306925.1 Lysobacterales bacterium | reverse complement strand
ATGACGTGGTTTTAAGTGATGATGGCAGGTACATGGCTTCAGCCGGTGATGACAAAACGGTTGTGATCTGGGATATGGAAACCCTCAAGCACATCGGCAGGACGGATACCAAGGGACAGGTTTCAGATTTGGAAGCAATCAGCTCAAGCCGCTCACTCATCATTGCCGGTGACGATGTAGCCATCTGGAAATTCCTGACCAAAGAAGAAGTGACGGAATTGAAGGAAGACAAGGCTGTCGCACAATGGGTAGGCACGGGTGCGCTTTACGCATTGCAGGCGGGGCTCCTGTTCACCGGCTTGGGCGGCGGGATTTCCACCCACGATCCTGCCAACTGCGGCCGTTTCGTCACGGCGTCGCCGGACGGAAAGATCCTGATCGACGTCAAACCCGGCCCAATGACCAACAAGGTCACGGTTTTGGATGTGGATCAGAACGCGATATTGCGTGAGGTAGATGTGCACAATGCCATCTGTGATGTTGAATTCACGGCGGACGGAAACTACCTGGTGCTGGCGGGGGACGGTGGCATGTTCCTGGTGGACACGGAAACCTGGACATCCTTGCCCATGCATTTGATTGTCGACGCTTTCAGTCGCGCACCGATGGTTTTATTGTCTGGGACAGCTAACATGGGGCTCAACGTCACGGGACACGGAGCCGTCACGGATACGCCCGAAAACATTGCAGTTTCGCCTGGTGCGGCGCGTGGTTTGTTGACATCCCCTGACAATTCCGTGCCACCGGCGGGCTCGTCCGAATCCAAAGACCGGGATCCGGATGAATCTTACGAATAAACACGTGGAATAGAGGGTGGAGAGCGCGATGTACCGATTTGACATGTCCGGAAAAGTCGCCGTTGTGAACGGCGCATCACGCGGTATAGGTGAGGCCATCGCCAGAGGCCTGGCCGAATGCGGGGCGTTGGTGGTATTGACCAGCAGACGGCAGGAAAGTGTGCAGAAAGTGGCGGAGGAGATCATTGCAGCCGGTGGCAAGGCCGCCGCGAAGTCTTGTCACGCCGGGCATCTTGATGAAATAGAAGCGCTGTTTGAATATGTCGACGCTGAGTATGGCCGTCTTGATATCCTGATCAACAATGCCGCCACGAATCCCTGGTACGGTCCGGCCGCGGACCTGTCGCCGGAGGCCTTTGACAAAACCGTCGAAGTAAATCTGAAGGGGCCTTATTTCATGCTTGCCAGGGCAGTGCCCCTGATGGCCAAGGGTGGCGGCGGCAGCGTTGTGAATGTCGCCTCCATCGCCGCGCTGACACCGCCTCCCGGTCAGGCGGTCTATTCGATGACCAAGGCCGGCCTGATCAGCATCACCCGGTCATTTGCCAAGGAGTACGGCAAGCAGGGCATCAGGGTGAACGCGATTCTGCCGGGTGTGGTTGAGACGAAGCTTGCAGCCGCCATGATCGAAGATCCGGCTGTACAGAAGTGGCTATCGCGCCTGCCCGCAGGCCGGGCGGGACAACCCGATGAAATGGTCGCCGGTGTCCTCTACCTGGTTTCAGACCAGGCCGCTTATACGACCGGCACAACGCTGGTCATGGATGGCGGAGCAGCCCTGGGTTAATCATGGTTTCTGCAAGCGGCAACCCGACCACGCCGGTCAGGCAGGGTGAGGCTCTCGACTGGGCCGGCCTCGACCGGCACCTGAAGACGGTGCTTCCGCATCTCGAGGGTGAGCCCGGGGTCAGCCAGTTTGCCGGCGGCAATTCAAACCTGACCTACCGGTTGAAATACGCCAATGATGACCTGGTGTTGCGCAGGCCGCCATTTGGCACCAAGGCCAAAACTGCGCACAGCATGAGCCGCGAATACCGCGTCATGAATGCGCTGAAACCGGTCTTTCCTTCCGTTCCCAATACGCTTTACTACAGCGATGACGAAGCCATTATCGGCTCCGAGTTCTACGTGATGCAAAAGGTCGATGGCGTGCTGATAAGGACCCGGCTGCCCGCAGAGTGGAATCTCACAAGCAGTGATACACGCCGCTTCTGCACCTGTTTCTGGGAAAAGCTGATCGAGTTGCACCAGGTCGATTTCCGCAAAGCCGGGCTCGGAGATTTCGGCAAACCGTCAGGCTACGCTGAACGCCAGGTGCTGGGCTGGAACGATCGATATGAAAGGGCCATTACACCCGATGTCGATAATTTTGCCACGGTGCGTGACTGGCTGGCAGCGAATATGCCCGCGGACAATGTCCGCCCTTCAATTCTGCACGGCGACTACCGTATCGATAACGTCATCCTTGACAGCAATGATCCCTGTAACATCCGCGCCGTGCTGGATTGGGAAATGTGCGCCCTTGGCGACCCGTTGATGGATCTTGGCAGTTCCCTGGCCTACTGGATTGAGGACGATGATCCGGTCGAATTGAAACACCTGCTGGTTCAGCCCTCGAATGCGCCCGGCATGTTGACGCGCAGGGAAATCCTCGACCTTTACCAGCACCGCACCGGTCTTGATACATCCAACTTCACGTTTTACCAGGTTTACGGTTACTGGCGTCTCGCCGTGATCGTGCAGCAAATCTATTTTCGCTACTTCCATGGCCAGACACAGGACCAGCGCTTCAAATCATTCGGCACCGCCGTTCAGCAGTTGGGTAGCCACTGCCGAAACCTGATCGCCGCTTAGCCAGACATTTCACCAGTATCCCGGATACCGGTGAAATGTACTGGTCAGCGCAGTGCTTTTACGTAGGGACGCAGTTCCTGCCGGGCGACCACCATCCGGTGCACCTCATCCGGACCATCGGCCATCCTCAACGTGCGCGCAGCCATGTACATGCCCGCCAGCGGAAAGTCCTGCGATAATCCATGTGCGCCGTGCATCTGGATCGCGTCGTCGATGATGTCTAGGGTGATTTGCGGAACCACGGCCTTGATCTTGGATATCCACAGTTGGGCTTCCTCGACGCCCTGCGTGTCGATCACCCAGGCCGTTTTCAAGGTCAGCAGGCGCGCCATGTCGATGTTCATGCGGGCATTGGCGATACGGTCGTAATTGCCGCCGAGCCTGGCCAGTGGCTGGCCGAAAGCGGTACGGCTGATGGACCGGCGGCACATCAGTTCGAGCGCCTTTTCCGCCATGCCGATGGCGCGCATGCAATGATGCACGCGGCCTGGACCGAGCCGGCCCTGCGAGATTTCGAAACCGCGGCCGGCGCCGAGGATGATGTTGTCTTGGGGCACACGCACATCGGTGAACTTCAGATGCATGTGGCCGAAGGGCGCGTCATCCAGCGAGAAGACGGTCAGCGGGCGGACGATTTCGACACCCGCCGTGTCCATCGGCACGAGGATTTGCGAGTGCTGCAAATGGCGCGGGTTTTCCGGGTTGGTTTTAACCATCACGATGAGAATTTTGCAGCGCGGGTCACCTGCGCCCGTGATATAGGATTTTTCACCGTTGATCAGCCATTCGCCGTTGTCCAGCACCGCGCTGGCGCAGATATTGGTGGCATCGGAGGAGGCGACGGCCGGTTCGGACATGGCGAAAGCGGAACGGATTCTGGCGTCCAGCAATGGTTCGAGCCATTGTTGCTTCTGTGCGGCGCTGCCGTAACGTTCGAGCACTTCCATGTTGCCGGTATCAGGCGCGCTGCAGTTGAAGGCTTCGGCTGCCAGTTGGGCGCGACCGGTTTCCTCCGCCAGGTAGGCGTATTCGACGGTGTTGAGACCGTAACCGCGGTCGCTGCCGGTCAGCCAGAAATTCCACAGGCCCTGTGCACGCGCCGCTGCTTTCAGTCCTTCGAGGATCTCGTTCTGACGGTCCGTCAGGGTCCAGCGGTCACCCTTTTCGACTTCTTGAAGAAACTCCTCATCGACGGGGATCACTCGCTCCCGGATGAATTCCCGTACGGCCTCGACCAGTGGACGTACCCGTTCTGACATACCCAGTTCCATGCTGAACTCCCATTGTCTTTGTACGATCAATCATTCCGCAAACCTGTTATGCGGTGCTGTCCTGGTTCAATAACCTCTTAGCCTTGCGAAGCGGTCGAGATGGAAATAGCTGTCACCGTAGAGGTTTTCCAGTATCCGGCAGCGCTTCAGGAAGAAGCCGATATCGAACTCGTCGGTCATA
>JBFZEL010000493.1:0-4073 GCA_041306925.1 Lysobacterales bacterium | reverse complement strand
AACGCTGTCCACGCTTATCGCCGCCCGCTATGACATTCATTCGTGTTATGTCGACAACCAGGTACTCGATGGCGACGCCGATGATCTGCACGACAGGAAACAGCAGTACGCACGCTGGATGACCAAGTGGCAACCCAGCGACGATTTCAACCTGATGGTCACCCTCATATCCTACGATCAGAACCAGACCGGCTCCGGCATGTGGGGCTACCACCAGGCCGGCGCCTACATCGATGGCCAGTACCAGGCCGGCAACCAGATCGCCCCGGCGGGTTCCCAGCCGGATTTCGACGGCTGGCAGGTGCGCAGGAACTTCGCCTCCCTCGCTGATCAGGAAAACCTCAGCGGAACCCTTAAACTGAACTGGGATATCGGCTTCGCCGCGTTGCAGTGGTTTATCAACCAGTCCACATTCGAAAACAACCAGGTTTTCGACAGCGACTACAGCGACGGCGGAGACCGCTTCAACAGCGACTTCAACGGTTGGAATTCCTATAGGGACACGCTCTCCAGTGAATTGCGCCTGGCTTCCAACAGCGACGGCCGGCTCGATTGGGTCGCCGGTGTGTACTACCTGGATATGCAGTCAGACTGGGGCTGGCTGGAAACCATCAACGGGCTATCACAGCAACCCGGCTGGGACTACACCGGCGACTACAAGACCGACTCGACCTCCGTTTTCGCCAGTGCGGGATATGCCATCACGGAGCGTCTGCGTGCATCGGCGGGTGTGCGCTGGTATGACGACGGCAAGACACTCAGGGATGGCAGCAAGGACAGCTGGAACGGCGCTCTCTGGAATGCCGCTCTGCAGTACAGCTTCAATGACACCATGAATTCATATTTCAATGTTTCGACCGGCTACCGGCCGGGTGGTATCAACGAAAACGCGGGAAAGCCCGCAGGCGTGCCACTCAACTACGACTCGGAAAGCGTGACCGCTTACGAGATCGGTCTCAAGAGCATACTCGTCGACGGCACCCTGGCTTTGAACCTGTCGGCTTTCATGAACGATTTCAAAGATATGCAGGCGCAGTCATTCCGGATTCTGCCGTTGCCTGGAACGGCCGGCCTGATGGATTACATCAGCACTGCAGGCAAGATGGAATCCACGGGTTTTGAAGCCGAGCTGCAATGGCTGCCCGGCACGCGTTGGAACATTTCCGCGAATCTTGGCTGGCTGGACGCGCAGTTCAATGACTACGTCATACCGGCGCTGGCCGGGCTGGGTGATATCGAAGGCCACACGCTGGGTGATACGCTCAATCTGAACGGCTGGCGGCCAGCCATGTCACCGGAATGGTCGTTCGGGGTGCAGGCCAGTTACATTTTCGACATTGGTAAAGGCGGCACGCTCACACCGATGTTTCAGACCACTTACGTTGGCCAGTACTATGCCAATGACCTGAACCTCGCCGGAGTGCGCCAGGATTCCTACACCAAGACCGACGCCCGCCTGTTCTGGGACTTGCCGGGCAACAGGATCAAGCTGCAATTCTATGTCGAGAACATCGAGGAAGAAGCGAACCTGAACAGCGCGCTGATCTACAACCCCGAAGAAAGGCCGGACATCGCCACGATCCTGACCAACTGGGGAGACCCAATGACGTACGGAATCTTGATGTCCTACCGGTGGTGATTGCAGGTTGCCACTACTCGACGGGTGGAACCTCGATCAGCACACCATCAGCACCACCGGCCTGGTAGCGGTTGGTGCTGATGTTGTACTCGATACGCCTGCTGCGGATGACCTCGTCACCCAGTTTCAGGGTCGCCCCGCTGGATAGCAGCAACAGGTTGTCCGCGCGTGAATACTCCACGACCGGGGCCTCAGCCTCGATCTGACCGGGTCTCGCACTGCCGCTGCGGTTGACGTGAAAGCGCGCGGGTGAACCTTGCAGGACAACCCTGTCTGGTTGATCGGGGCTGCCATAAACGGTCGCCTCATCCGCCGTCAGGTTCCAGTCATCGCTGCGCATCAGGAAATGCCCGCTAAAGTGAAGGATGTCCGGTTGTTCGTCCTCGCTGGCTGCATCTGCGCTTATACTGATCATGTCAAAAGCGCCGGCGCCCGGCGGGGCCGCCATGCAGGGCAGGCAGACGAGCATCGACAAACCGGATATCACTGCTTTTTTCATACGAATGGCTGGAATTGAACCCCTGGCTACATGATCATAGCAACTACTGGCGGCAAGCATAGCGGAATTACACCACAACGAGCGAAAAACACCACTCCAATGGCTGAGAAAAGGATCATCGATCACTACCTGACCCAGGAGATAGTCCAGCCGTTGCTGGCTATCTTTACCGCGCTCGTAATCATTTTCATCACCTATAGCCTGAGCCGCTTCCTCGTCGACGCCGATGCGGGCCTGTTACGACCCGCCGAAGTCGCCTGGCTGACATTTTTCAAGACCGTCATTGCGCTGGATGTCCTGCTGCCGCTAAGCCTGTTCCTCGGTGTCATGACCGGGCTTGGACGTCTGTATACCGATTCCGAAATTTACGCCATGCGCGCCAGCGGCATCAGCGAAGCGAGCATCTTGCGGCCACTGCTGCGTCTTGCACTGGTGCTGGCGGTCGTGGTTGCTGTGCTGTCCGCCTGGGCGCGGCCATGGGCCTATGCACAGGCATACGCGCTCAAGGCCGCAGCCGAGGCGTCCGCCGAGACCGGACGCATAAGGGAAGCCCGTTTCTACGATTTCGGCGGCAAGGAGCAAACGGTCTTTATCGAGCATATCGATGCCAACGGCCGCGATCTGGAAGGTGTCTTTGTGCGCACGCGCAAGGGCGATGACCTGCAGGTCATCACCGCCTCGAAAGGCGAGTTCGACTACTTTTTCAAACCCTCGCTGCACCGTCTGAAACTGACGGACGCGCGTATTTTGAAAAAGGTGCAGGACGGTCCGGACCTGTCCGGTCAGTTCGGCAGCTTTGCGATCTATCTACCCGCCGAAAACCCCGAACCCCCCGGCTACAAAGCTAAATCGACCCCGACCAGCAACTTGAGAAAGTCAGCCGACCCGGTCGCGCAGGCAGAGTTCCAGTGGCGCATGTCCACGCCGGTTTCCGCCCTGTTGCTGGCACTGGCCGCCATCCCGCTGAGCCGCAGCCGGCCGCGCCAGGGGCGCTATGCGAAGATGCTGCTGGCGCTGGGTATTTACGCGGTCTACTTCAACCTGCTCGACGTCAGCCGCAGTTGGGTCGAACAGGGCAACAGCGCATACATCTGGTGGGTTCCCGGCCTGCTTGCCCTGCTCGTTGCAGGTTTGTATGGTCCCGCGTTCCTGCTGCGCAGAAAGGATAGACGTGCTCAGGATTGACCGCTATATCATGAGTCAATTCGTGCTCGGCATCATACCGGCACTGTTGCTGCTACTGGCCCTGTTCAGCTTCATGTCACTCGCCGAGGAACTCGAAGACGTCGGCAAGGGGGGCTTCACCCTGGCCGATGCGCTGATGGTGGTATTCCTGACCACGCCCAAGCGTATCGTCGAACTGTTGCCGGTCAGCACCCTGCTCGGTGGCTTGATCGGGTTGGGGGCGATGGCCAATTACCGCGAACTGATCGCCATCCGGACCGTGGGCATATCCAAACAGCGTATCGCGCTGACCGTGGCCATGCTGGCGCTTTTTTTATGTGTTTTCATCACCGTGCTGCAGTTCTTCGTGGTGCCGGAATTTGAACACGAGGCAGCCGCTTTACGTGCACAATCGACGCAGGAAGAAGGTGCCAGGAGCGGCAATACCAAGGCGCTCTGGACCCGCAATGAAAAACATTTCATCCGGGTCAGAAAGATGCAGTCCGAACGTACCCTGGCCGACATTGAGATTTTCACGACCGATGCGCGCGGCCGCCTGACGCAGTTGATCCAGGCATCGAGTGCACTTTATATCGAACAGCAGAACTGGCTTTTGATCAACGTCCTGGAAAGCCGCTTCGAGGACGGCCGGGTGTTCGAGACGAGACGTGACAACATGCAATGGGATGCCCTGCTTTCAGCCGACCAGGCCGCCGCGTTGATTTTGCCATTGGCAGCACTGGCGCCCAGTGATTTGCTGAAAACCATCTC
>JBFZEL010000492.1:0-3758 GCA_041306925.1 Lysobacterales bacterium | reverse complement strand
TCGAGATCCTGCAGCAGAAACAATTGTTCGAACAGCTCGCCCTCGAGAATGAAGCTAACATCAACGCACTGGCCGCAAGACTGGCGGAATTGCAGGCGGCATCAACCCGTCTCGATGCCCTCGGTGAACGGCTGGTCCAACTGGGTCAACTGGACCCGGAAGAGTTTAATTTCAGCCAGCCGCCAGCCGTGGGCGGACCGGAAATGATCATCAGGGGCGGCCAGTCCAGTACCCGCGGCCTCACCCAGTCCATCAACCGTTTATCAGGAATCATGAGCAGCCAGTTTACCCGCCTCGATGCGCTGCAATTGTTATTGCTCGACCGCGACCTGGAGCAGGAAAGGACACCCGCGGGCCGGCCGGTCAAGAAAGGCTGGATATCCTCGGGGTATGGCGAACGCATCGATCCATTCACGGGTAAAAAGACCCGGCACGAAGGCCTTGATTTTGCCGGTGCCAGGGGCAGTGAAGTCCTGGCGGTCGCCAGCGGCGCCGTGACCTGGGCCGGTCCGTGGGCGGGTTTTGGCAACCTGCTGGAGATCACCCATGGCAACGGCTATCTCACGCGTTACGCCCACAATGATGAACTGCTGGTCAAGGCCGGTGACAGCGTTACCGCCGGTCAGGAAATCGCCAAGATGGGCCAAACCGGCAGGGCCTCCACGCCACACGTCCACTTCGAGGTGTTGTACCAGGGCAAGGTTGTCAACCCGAACAAGTTTGTCAAGCAGGGGCGCTAGGCACAGCGGCGGAAGTACACGCCAGGGCTGAAAAATACCAATTGATTTTTTAGCCTGTTACGACTTGTATCAGCAAACAAATGACCCCATGTTTTCGGGCGGTCAACACACATATTAAAAAAGCAATCCGGAAAAGCTAAAACCTCATGTTAAACGCACTGTTTACCAAAATATTTGGCAGCCGCAACGAACGGCTTGTCAAGCAAATGGGCCGGGTTGTCGACCAGGTCAATGTGTTTGAAGACGCCGTCAAGGCGCTCTCAGATGAAGCACTCAAGGCCAAAACCGCTGAGTTCCGCCAGCGTTTTGCCGATGGCGAGACACTGGACGAGATGCTGCCCGAGGCCTTCGCCACGGTCAGGGAGGCCAGCGTCAGGACACTCGGCCTGCGCCACTACGACGTCCAGTTGATCGGCGGCATCGTCCTGCACGAAGGCAGGATCGCCGAAATGAAAACCGGTGAGGGTAAAACCCTGATGGCCACGCTGGCGTGTTACCTGAACGCCCTGAGCGGCAAGAGTGTGCACGTGGTCACCGTCAACGATTACCTGGCCGCCCGTGACGCGGCCTGGATGCGGCCCATCTACCACGCCCTGGGTATGGAAGTCGGTGTGGTGGTGCCCGGCATGACGCACGACGCCAAGCGCGCCGCCTACGCCTGCGAGGTGGTCTACGCCACCAATAACGAACTGGGTTTTGACTATTTGCGTGACAACATGGCGTTCACCAAGGACCAGAAAGTCCAGCGGGATCACTCGTTTGCGATCGTCGATGAGGTCGACTCCATCCTGATCGACGAGGCGCGCACGCCGTTGATCATATCCGGCCCGGCGGAAGAGACACCGCAGTTATACGTGCGCATCAACCAGTTGATTCCCAGCCTGAAACGCGGCTCGGCCAAAGAAGACGACCCCGAAGCGACACCGGACGGGGATTTTACCGTCGATGAAAAACAAAGGCAGGTTTACCTGACCGAAGAGGGCATGGCCAAGGTCGAAAAACTCATGGTCAGCGCCGGTCTGCTCAAGGCTGAAGACAGTCTCTACAACGCGCAGAACCTGAACCTGGTTTCCCATCTCAACGCCTCGCTGCGCGCCCACCACCTGTTCAACAAGGACGTGGATTACATCGTCAAGGATAACGAGGTTATTATCGTTGACGAGTTCACCGGGCGCACGCTGGCCGGGCGGCGCTGGTCGGATGGCCTGCACCAGGCGGTCGAGGCCAAGGAAGGTGTGCCGATCCAGCGTGAAAACCAGACCCTCGCGTCCATCACCTTTCAGAACTACTTCCGGCTTTATAAAACGCTGTCCGGCATGACCGGCACGGCGGATACCGAGGCCTACGAGTTCCAGTCCATTTACGGTCTGGAAGTGGTGGTCATCCCGACCGCCATGCCGATGATCCGCATCGACAACGACGACCTGGTGTTCCTGAAGGCCGAAGCCAAGTTCAACGCCATCATCGAAGACGTCAAGGATTGTGTGAAACGCGGTCAACCGGTACTGGTGGGCACAACCTCGATCGAGACCTCCGAACTGATTTCAAAAATGTTGAAGAAACAGAAAATCAGCCACGAGGTTTTGAACGCCAAGCAGCACGCACGCGAAGCAATCATCGTCGCCCAGGCCGGGCGGACCTCCGCCGTCACCATCGCGACCAACATGGCCGGCCGTGGTACCGATATCGTGCTGGGCGGCAGTTTCGCCGCCGAACTGGCCGAACTCCCTGAGGATGCGACCCAGCAGCAGAAGGACAAACTGCACGAGGCCTGGTTACAGAAGCACAACGACGTGGTCAAGGCCGGCGGCCTGCACATCATCGGCACCGAGCGCCACGAATCCCGCCGTATCGATAACCAGTTACGTGGACGCTCAGGCCGTCAGGGTGACCCGGGTTCATCGCGTTTTTACCTGTCGCTGGAAGACAACCTGATGCGCATTTTTGCATCCGACCGCATGTCATCGATGATGCAGCGTTTTGGCATGAAGGCAGACGAGGCCATCGAGGCCGGCATGCTGAACCGGGCGATCGAAAACGCCCAGCGCAAGGTGGAGGCGCATAACTTCGATATCCGCAAACACCTGCTGGAATACGACGACGTCGCCAACGACCAGCGCCGCGTGGTGTACGGGCAACGCAACGACCTGATGGAAGGCACGGATGTGCACGATGCCATTCTCGAGTTCAGGCAAAACGTTTTCAGCAACCTTGTGGACAAATACATGCCCGAAGGCAGCATCGATGAACAGTGGGACATCCCGGGTCTGGAAAAGGCCCTGGACGGCGAGTTCGGCATCAAGCTACCCATACACGCCTGGCTGGCAGCGGACGAACACCTGACGGAAGAGCACATCAGGGAACGTATATCGGAATCGGTCACGCAGCATTTCGACGCCAAGGAAGCGCAGACGGGTCCCGAGGTCATGCGGCACTTTGAAAAAGCGCTGATGCTGAACGTGCTGGACCAGCAATGGAAAGACCACCTCGGCAACATGGATTACCTGCGCCAGGGCATACACCTGCGTGGCTACGCGCAGAAACAGCCGATGCAGGAATACAAGCGCGAGTCGTTTGAAATGTTCACCGCCCTGCTCGACAACATCCAGCACGAGGTGGTGCGGATCCTGGCGCGCGTGCAGGTGCGTGCCGAGGAGGACGTCGAGGCGGTCGAAACCCAGCGCCGGCAGGACACGCCGATGGAGTACCACCATGCCGGGAGTTCGGCGGTTTCAGGCAGTGCAGCAGTCCACGATGAACCGTTCGTGCGCGAAGGCCGCAAGGTGGGTCGCAACGAACCCTGCCCCTGTGGTTCGGGCAAGAAGTTCAAGCAGTGTCATGGGTAGAGGGCGTAGGGTGCGTAACGGCTGACGCGCCATGCGCAGTTAAATCGCCGCGTCTCGGATGGTATCGATGATTTCTGGTAAATGCTCCTCAATTCCGAGCCAGAACGGCAGTCGTACGAGCCGTGCGGAGAGGTTATCTGTATTTGTCATTACTCCAGAACACCTTCCCGTT
>JBFZEL010000491.1:0-3130 GCA_041306925.1 Lysobacterales bacterium | reverse complement strand
CACGGTGGCAGACCGTCGATGGTGAATTTGGCCAGGTCTTCACGCATGGGCTTTTCAGAAGTCGTGAACCAGGCGATGTCACCGGTTACGTCGGCCCAGTAAACATTCTGTACGCCGATATCGAAATACTGCAACGCCTCCGCGGCCTCATCCACGTTGGAGGCGATGTTCAGCTTGCGGAACGAGGTCAGTTCATAGGTGTCACGAAAGCCCGTGTAGGCCAGCGAAAGCCCGGAACTCCCTTTGATATCCAGCACGGGTCCGTCATTGCGGCGTGGTACGACCAGCGTGAGTGCGCCGGTCAGGTAGCCTACCTTGGCGCGCACCAGGTTGTCCGGGGTTTTATCACCGACCACGTTGACAAACCAGGAGTTGAATACCTGCTGGATGGGTTCGGGATTGCCCTTGTAGAGGGTGTGTGTCGGCAGACCCAGGGCATTGGTCAGGAACTGTTCGTTGAAGAAGTCGGAGACGTCCAGCGGGTTGACGGTCATACCCCAGCAGGCAGCGGTGTTACAACCAAGCACAACACCGGATATGCCGGGGACATTGACGCCATTGACATGCCATTCCTCGCCATCCTTGTCGAACACCAGGTGGGCTTCGTACCAGATGGCCGGCGTGTCCATGGTCAGGTGCGGGTCGTTGGCGATCATGGCGTTGCCGCTTGCGGTGTGTTCGCCGGAAACCAGCCAGGCGTTGCTGCCTTTGGGCTGCTCCTGTGACTGTATGTACTTCAAAGTCATCGGGGCGCCGGCAATTTTATCGCGCACACTTTCCGCCATGCTGAAGGTCGTGTCCGTCACCTCGTTGTCGCCGATGTGTTCGACCCTGGCTGCCTTGTCGGGACGCGGTTCGACGGATTGTGTGGAGGACTCGGTCGAGGCGCTGCTGCGTGACAGGAAGTCGGGGTCGGTCACGCGGTTATCCGGGGGCGCGGAACGATGCGTGTCCTCGAAAAACAGCGCCTGTCCGTTGAACCCGGCAATGGCGCCGACTGCGGCATAGGCGCCCAGCCTGATGGTTGAATTGACATCTTCAAAGCCGAGGGAGAAGCCGGCGGCAAGACCCTTGGCGATCAGGACGCTGTCCAGCGGGGTCCACGGATCGGTCTTGGTCAGTTCGAGGACGGTGTATTCCGGCGGCAGGGGGTTGTTTTTCAGATAGGTGTTGACACCGTTGGCATACGCCTGCAGCCAGCCCTTGGTTTCCGCGTCCAGTCCGCTCCAGGTCTTGGTAGCGGCGCGCGCCAGGCCGAGGGTGCGCGTCTGCACATCCGAGGAAAGTGCAGCCGAGCCGAGCAGCTCAGCCGCGCGTCCCGCCACGCCCTTGCGGTCGCGGTCCATCTGGAAGAAGCGGTCGCGTGCGTGCAGGTAGCCCTGCACGAAAACGACATCCAGCTCTGATTCACCCTTGATCGTGGGTATCCCATATTGGTCCTGCGTCACCGTGACGGTGCCGCGCAGGCCGGGAAATTTGTAATCTTCCGCCGTTGCGGGTTGGGTGAGCAGGAGCAAAGTACAAAGTGAAGTGGATAGAAGGGTCAGACGCTTGTTCATAATTCAGATCCCCATAAATGATGTACAGAGCAATTTGTCGCCAGCCGAGCAGTTCGGCGGAAACAACAACCAGCCATGGGTGAGACTGAATTTAAAGACCGGACGAATCCAACCTGGAACTAAAACACTCTTATAGTCGATCCCCAAGCACTTGGTTATGGACTCATCATACGGCAGAGAAAGGAAAAACAAAATGGTTCGATGCGTGTATTTGATCTAGATCAATTCGAAAGTCCCGCCGTCACCGCCACCAATTTCGCGTTATCAATCAATTTTCTTGCCACGATTTTGGCAATCCTCATCACTTGCTTGCTAAACTGCCGCATCCAAAAGGAGGTCAGCAGCACGTGTCAAACATCGACATTCACGCGTTTCACAATCTCAGCCACGAGGAAGCGCTGAATGCCGCGGATGAATTGTGCGTCGACCTGGCCGAAAAGTTCGGTATCGACTACGGCTGGCAGGACGAGGTGATCCACTTCGAGCGCCCGGGCGTCAGTGGCCGGATCGACGTCAGGGAAACCGAACTCAGGATCCGGGCCACGCTGGGCTTTATGCTGATGCTGTTAAAGGCACCCATCGAACAGGAAATCGTGCATTACCTCGAAGAACACTTCGGCTGCAGTTTCGCAGAGGACTGACTGGCAGTCGAAAATGACACTTTTCGGCTGCCGCGCCCTGCAAATGCAAGGATCCCATTAACAAGGATCCCATTAAGCGGAGCTTCCCTGGAAAGGGTTCTTGTCACCCGCAAACAAGCGCTGGCTGATCCGCTCCTCGTTATGCCAGATGGTTTCGATGAATTCGGTGCCGTCACCCATGATCTGGAATGCTTTCAAGCCCTGTTCCAGGAAGGTCTGCAGCAGGCCGAAACCGGCCGCGCGTGCCGGTCCCCTGAGTGTCCGTATCAGGAACAGGACCAGCCAGTGATGCACCAGCTCGTTCAATGTCAGGCCCAGTTGCCCGATCAATTCAATCTGTCTATGCCGGTCCGCCTGGCGTCCACAGGTACGGTAAATTTCACCATAGCGGTCCGTGTTCAACTCGCGCCAGCCCGATTTTTCCAGTACCGCAGTCATATCCATGTCGAGACTCAGGCTCAGGGCCTGTAGCTCAAAGGCCCCGGCCAGCGCCTGCAACATATCATCACGCAACATTCTCACCATCACCGGCAGGACACGCTCCATCTGCTGGTCGCGCTCGCGGAAATTCAGACCACCATAAAGTTCGGCCAGGAAAAAATCCCCGGCTGCCGCAAAACGCCGCTGGCCGATCAGAGCCTGGTAGCTGTTGGCCAGGCGCCGCCGCTGCCAGTCCTGCAGCAGTTCGAGTTCCGCGTGCGGAAAGCCCGGCTCATCGAAGCGGCCAGCAAGCTCGTGGCTGTCGGTCAGGGCCTGCCTGAGATGATCCGCATGCTGCTTCACTGCAATCTTTTCCTGTCACTTGATGGCATAATGGGCCCGGCTGTCGAGCATCAGGTGAATCCGCTTTCAATATGGCGCCGCACTGTTCAATAGCAACCGGCACGGCTAGAATTGAGACCAACCTCAGAGGCTGCTGAAGCATGTTAA
>JBFZEL010000490.1:0-6960 GCA_041306925.1 Lysobacterales bacterium | reverse complement strand
CTCCGGAATCGGTGTGCCCTTGGCAGCGAGTCTTGCAAAATCAGCCTCGTCAGAAAAAAAAGTGGCTGGCTCAAACCGCCTTGGAAAAAATACCAAAGTGCCCGTCACCGCGCTCTTGCGTTTTGACAACGCGCGTGCCAGCCTGAACAAGGGCAAGATAACAGGGCGAATTGAAGTTTACGCTGCGGATCAGACCTCAACAGTGACGATCGATGGGCAACAGCAGCCGATCGAGTCCGACTCAACAGCCGCTTTTGCTTATCAACTGAATGACAGCCCGCTCTACGCGATGGAAATCGCCGGCTTTTTCAATGCGTCGGTCTTCGACAGTGATCTGATTCCAAAAGACCGGGCGCAGGACGGTATTTTCACACTGCAACCTTACCGGCCAGGAAAGATTCCCGTCGTGTTAGTGCATGGCACCGCATCGAGTCCCGCACGCTGGGCTGAATTAATTAACGAACTGAATGGCGATCCAAAAATCCGTGAACGCTTTCAAATATGGCTATTTGTTTACGACAGCGGCAGATCCATTGGCTATTCGGCGGGCCGGTTACGCAAGGCACTGACGAATACGGTGCATGACCTCGACCCCGAAGGCAAAGACCCGGCATTACAGAACATGGTAGTGATGGGACACAGTCAGGGTGGCTTGTTGACCAAGCTTACTGCCATTGACAGTGGCACGAAATTTTGGGATCGCATCAGTGACAAACCCTTCGAGCAAATGCAGCTTAGCCCGGAAGTTCGTGAATTTGTACAGCAATCCGTGTTCTACAAACCCTTGCCTTTCGTCAAGCGCGTAGTGTTTATTTCGACACCGCAACACGGCGCCATGTTAGCCGCATCCCGATTTGTAACGGGGCTTGCTGCCAAGCTGGTCCGCCTGCCTTTAACGATGGTTAATACCACCGCGCTATTGGCCCAAATCGCCACCGCATCAGGCGATGAGAAAGTTGCCGCTATGCTAAGCAGACCTCAGACGTCTATTGACAACATGAACCCGAACAACCCCTCTCTGCAAACTCTGGCATCCATACCCGTTGCACCGGGTATTCGGGCACACTCGATTATCGCAGTCGAAGGCGATGGACCGAAAGAAGAAGGCGATGATGGCGTGGTCGCCTATAAAAGCGCGCACATTGATGAGGCAGTTTCCGAGGTGGTAGTCCATTGGAGTCATTCATCCCAAGGTAGACCCGAAGTTATTCAAGAAATCAAACGCATCCTGTTTGAACACCTGGCGGCATCGGAAACGAAAAAGCCTGGCTCTATTTGAAATAGAGCCAAAAGCCTTGAGGTGTCTGGCGTGGTGATGTCGTTATAGGCTCTAAAATTCCTTTGATACCGAAATAGTCAGTTCGATAAGAAGGGGAGAGTGTAGCGAACTCCATCCTGCCACTATGTAAAAAAGCCCCGTGAGACTTAATCTTCTCACGGGGCTTTTTTATAGACAGCCGTATTGGCAATTTATAACGGTTTATTTCGTGGAAACCACGATATTTCGTGTGCCACACGCTGATTCCCATAGCATAGATTCTCTCTGGTTTGACTATAACGATCTGTTAAATAGATGCATTTCTGGTCTTATCTTCAGTGGTTTGGAAATGGCACATTTTCTGCTGCTATTTAGCCATGATCGAACTACACCTCGTGCTTTATGAATGATGTTCATGAACAATTGGCAACCACACTTAAGCTTTGAAGAAGCAGCGCAATGGAGATTCCTATGACAGCAGTTACCGACCCCCTTACATCAAGTTCAACATGGAAGGCTTTACAAGCCCATTATCATGAGATTCAAGACGTGCATCTGCGCGATCTTTTCCGGGATGATCCGGTGCGCGGCGAACGGCTAATTGTTGAGGCCGCAGGTATTTATCTGGATTACTCAAAAAACCGTATCACCGATAAAACGCTCAAGCTTCTACTGCAACTGGCCGAAGAACGTGGCCTTCGCGAGCACATCGAGGCGATGTTCCGTGGCGAAAAAATTAATACAACCGAAGACCGGCGGGTTCTGCACGTTGGTTTGCGAGTACCCAAAGAGGCAACCTTGTTAATTGAAGGACAAAATGTCGTGCCTTTGGTGCATGCGGTACTCGACAAAATGTCCGGCTTCTGCGAACAGGTGCGGAGCGGTGCATGGCTTGGCTATAGCGGCAAGCGAATTCGCAATGTGGTCAATATCGGCATTGGCGGTTCCGATTTGGGACCGGTGATGGCCTACGAAGCGCTCAAATATTACAGTGACCGCAACCTGACTTTCCGCTTTGTATCCAATATTGATGCCACCGATGTCGTCGAAGCTATCCGCGACCTCGATCCGGCCGAAACCCTGTTTATCGTTTCGTCGAAAACGTTTACGACATTAGAGACGATGACGAATGCTCAATCTGCACGAGAGTGGTTGCTGGCAGGTTTCGGAAACGACCTTAAGTCTGTCGCCAGGCATTTTGTCGCTGTCTCTACCAATGCGGAGGAAGTCGCCAGGTTTGGCATTGATACCGACAATATGTTTGGTTTCTGGCCTTCGATCGGCGGGCGTTATTCGATGGACTCGGCTATCGGTCTTTCGATCATGCTGGCGATCGGAGCGGAACATTTTCACGCCATGCTGTCCGGCTTTAATCAAATGGACGAGCATTTTCGCACTGCGCCATTTGAAAAGAATCTACCCGTGTTAATGGGGCTTTTGACCGTTTGGTACACCAACTTCTTTGGTGCGCAGACCATCGCGGTGTTCCCCTACGAACAATATCTGAAACGCTTTCCCGCCTATTTGCAGCAGTTGACGATGGAAAGCAACGGCAAACATATTACGCTGGACGGTTCTCCCGTGACTTATGATACGGGACCAGTTTATTGGGGCGAACCCGGCACCAACGGTCAGCATTCCTTCTTTCAATTGATTCATCAAGGAACACGGTTTATTCCGTGCGACTTTATTGCCTTCGATCAGCCGCTTAACCCGCTTGGCCGTCATCACGACATACTGTTGGCGAACGCTTTCGCACAAACTGAAGCCTTGGCGTTTGGTAAGACGCCTGAACAGGTTAAAGCCGAAGGAGTTCCGGACTGGCTGGTTCCGCATCGGGTTTTTGACGGCAATCGTCCATCGAATACGCTGCTTGCCGACCGCCTGACGCCGGAGATGCTGGGTAAACTGGTTGCACTCTATGAACATAACGTCTTCACGCAGGGCATTATCTGGAATATTGACTCGTTTGACCAGTGGGGAGTCGAACTCGGCAAGGCGTTGGCCCAGCGTATTATGCCGGAACTCGAAAGCAATTCAGAACCCGTCTTGAATCATGACAATTCGACCAATACTCTTATCCAGTATTACCGGAAACACAAGCTAAAATCTAATTAGCTTCGGATGACACCAAATGACACCTGAACAAATCAGACTAAAAGAAGCCCGCGATCCGAAAACGCCCTGGAAAAAATGGGGTCCTTATTTAAGTGAGCGGCAGTGGGGCACGGTACGCGAGGACTATAGCGGCAACGGGGATGCCTGGAACTATTTTCCCCACGACCAGTCGCGATCGCGCGCCTATCGCTGGGGAGAAGATGGCTTGGGTGGTATTTCAGACGACCATCAGGTTCTTTGTTTTGCCCTGGCGCTTTGGAATGGCAATGATCCCATCATTAAGGAACGTGCCTTTGGGCTGACCAACAGCGAAGGAAATCACGGAGAAGATGTTAAGGAATATTACTTCTACCTTGACAGCACGCCCACCCACTCCTACATGAAATATCTGTACAAGTA
This sequence comes from Lysobacterales bacterium, assembly GCA_041306925.1. Lineage (GTDB taxonomy): Bacteria > Pseudomonadota > Gammaproteobacteria > Xanthomonadales > SZUA-36 > SZUA-36. The sequence goes on along the minus strand of JBFZEL010000490.1, from coordinate 3,185 downwards.
TCCGCAGGCCGCTTTCCCGTATGAGGATCTGATCGTCACCAATCGTAATCGCAGCCGGGATGAACTGGAATACGAACTGCTCGATACCGGGGTTTTCAACGAAGACCGTTATTTCGATGTTTTTGTCGAATACGCCAAGGCGGATACCGAAGATATCCTGATTAAAATTAGCGTCTGCAATCGGGGACCCGAAGCGGCGACCCTGCATGTCCTGCCGACCCTCTGGTTCCGCAATACCTGGTCGTGGGCAGGTGGCGGTGACAAGCCCATCCTGCAAAAAGTCGAGAACACCGCAGGCATCATCGTCCATGTGCATCATACCGATCCGCTATTTCAGGAGTTCCTGGACGACTACTATCTCTACTGCGACGGCAACGTTCCTCTGTTATTTACCGAGAATGAAACCAACAATGCTCGCCTCTTTGCCGGAGCGAATGCCAGTCCCTACGTTAAGGACGGCATCAATAACTACCTGGTTCACAGGCAACAGGCTGCCGTCAATCCGGCTCAGATGGGGACAAAAGTGTCTCCTCACTATCAACTGACGGTGGGTGCCGGAGAAACACAAGTTATTCACCTGCGCCTGACCCGGACCGCACCAGCCCAGATGAGCAATCCTTTTTCGGGATTTGATACTGTTTTCCAAACGCGCTTGCAGGAAGCCGATACCTTCTATGACGCGATTACACCAGCGGCGATCAATGCAACCGATCCGGATCGGGCCAATCTGATGCGCCAGGCGCTTGCCGGGATGCTGTGGACAAAGCAATATTTCTATTACGACGTGTCCAGGTGGCTGGAGGAACACCATGTTACCCGCTGGTCGGGAGCGGAACAGCGCCATCGGATTCGCAACGGAGAATGGTTCCACATGAACTGTGATGACATTATGTCCATGCCCGATAAGTGGGAGTATCCATGGTTTGCCGCCTGGGATTTGGCATTCCATATGTTGCCGTTGTCGATCGTGGACTCGGATTTTGCCAAAGCCCAGTTGGACTTGATGCTGCGTAACGACTACCTGCACCCCAACGGGCAAATACCTGCCTATGAATGGAACTTTGGCGATGTCAACCCGCCCGTCCATGCTTTCGCCACCATGCAAATCTACTTGATGGATAAGGCCCGCAATGACGGCAAAGGCGATATCAACTTTCTCAAGTATGCTTTCTCCAAGCTGCTGGTCAACTTCACCTGGTGGGTCAACCGCAAGGACCGGACGGGCAACAATGTTTTTGAAGGAGGCTTCCTGGGGCTGGACAACATCGGGGTATTTGACCGCAGTGCGCCTTTGCCCACCGGAGGGTACCTCGAACAGGCAGACGGTACCGCCTGGATGGTCCTTTTCAGCCAGCAAATGCTGCGCATTGCCGTTGAACTGGCGTTGCACGACCCTCTCTACGAAGAATTTGTCAGCAAGTTTTTTGAGCATACGATGTGGATAGCCGGGGCGATGGATCGGCTGGGCGAACAGCAGGAGGCAATGTGGGATGAAGAAGACGGTTTCTTCTACGATGTATTGCGGTTGCCGGATGGCACGGCCAGGCACTTGAAGGTACGTTCGATGGTCGGACTGCTGCCGCTAGCGGCCGTGGCGATTTTTGAAGAAACAGACCTCGCGAAATTGCCCAATTTTCGCAAGCGTGCCCAAGCCTTTTACCTACGATACCCCGAACTCACGGCCAACATGCACTTACCCAATCAACCTGGGGCAACAGGCCGACACATGCTGTCAGTGTTCAACGAACAGAAATTGCGCCGTGTGCTCGCAAAGATGCTGGACGAAAACGAGTTCTTCAGCCCCTATGGGATTCGCTCGCTATCCCGCTATCACCAGAAGCATCCGTTTGTCTTTCATCATAACGGCCAGGAATTCCGTGTGGACTACCTGCCGGGGGATTCCAACACCGGGATGTTCGGCGGCAACTCCAATTGGCGCGGGCCGGTGTGGATGCCCGTTAATTTCTTGTTCTTGGGTGCCCTCTTACGGCTCCATGCCTTCTATGGAGACACGTTTACGGTGGAATGCCCGACGGGATCAGGGCAGACTATGACCCTTTTTGAGGTGGAGCAGGAACTGAGTAAACGCTTGACCAGAATCTTCCTGCGCGATGGCAACGGCCGTCGGCCGGTCTATGGGGGAACCGAAAAGTTCCAAACCGATCCCTACTGGAAGGACTTGATCCTGTTCTACGAATACTTCCACGGCGACAATGGGGCCGGCATCGGGGCAAGCCACCAGACCGGCTGGACGGGCTGCATAGCAAGAAACATTCAGAGTATGGGGGATATAACGGAAGAAATAACGTCTGGTGCGGATGCTGAAATGGCGGCAATTAAGAAGATGGTAGGTAAGTAACGATTGAATTAATTTCCTGCCCAGGGTGGACAGGAAATTAACGTTATTTACGAATCAGAAAGGTCTCAACGTAAACGCAGTAGGATCACTTATTATCTCGCCCGGTTTCCGGTTAGCGATTTGTACGAACTGCTTCGCCCACATATCCATAATGCCTTTGGCCGGCCCATACCAGGTCATGCGGGTCAGATCGATGGGGCCGATATCCGCCATATTGCGATCGGCGAAGGTTGCAACGATCTCGCCGGTTTGCAGATCGCGCAGACGGCCTTCGAACGCGGCCCGGCGCTGGTTGACAACGCCCGCGGCAGAACTTCCGCCAGGGACTGCCCAGCCAGCCGCATGTAATACGGGTGTCGATGGGTCTATTTCAATCAAGGCAAGCTCCAGACGCAAAGCCTTTTGTTTATGTTGTGTGGGTGACGCTATGACTTGAAAGCGATGATTGGGATCTTCTTCAAAATCCTTGACCACCTGATCATGGAAATACTGGGCTAGCTCTTGAATATCCGTCTGCACATCGCCAAACCAACTTGCAGAACTCATATTATGAAGCCAATCCATTTCCAGCATATATTGGGTATTGACTGGCGCAACCACCAATTCCTTGTAATTATTTGCGTCAAAGCCAGGTTTAATCCAGACCTTCTGAAACGGTAAATCCGCACGTTTAACCTGTCGCTCAGGCTGCTGGATAAAACCGGCGTTAGGCGCCGGCTCAATCGCCACCGACTTCGCCTTATTACTTCCCGACTGAATATAAGAACATCCTGATAGCGTACCAATGACACATAATGACAACGCCAGGACTACGGTATTCTTGCTA
>JBFZEL010000489.1:0-3407 GCA_041306925.1 Lysobacterales bacterium | reverse complement strand
AGCTTCGCCTCGATTTCTCCATGTGCGGAAGACCCTGGCGATGCCTGATACGACGAGTGCCCCGCGTCCATTCATCATCTGGACGCTGCAGCGAACCGGGGGAACCAACCTGGCGCATCAGATCACCTTGCGCTCGGGTTTGCAGGGTACGCAGCACGAGCCATTCAACCCTGGGCGCATGTTCGGTCATATCACCGAGCAGTGGATGCGTGATGGTGATCGCGACGCTCTGCGACGCGGCGTCGATGAAATCTGCCAGCGAGGCGTGATCATCAAGCACTGTGTGGAGATGGTGCCCTGGGAGATTACCGAGGCGCTCGCTCGCGCGTCTGCGGCCGCCGGTTACCACCACCTGTTCCTGTACCGCAGGAACGGGCTCGATCGCCTGCTCTCGCTGCATTTCGCGCGCAGGACGGGGGTATGGGGGCCAGGCACGGCGAACATGGCCTCTGGGCGGACCGACGTCGATCGGGGAGCCTTCTCCGAAGTCTTGCCTGTCGAGAAGCTGATCCGGCATGAGCAGACCTGCGTCGAAGGGCTTCGTCGGGCATGGGCGCTGCTGCAGTCCCTCGGCGCGATGCCTCGCGCGGTTGCATACGAGGATGTCTTCCGAACTTCCGACCAGAATCAGCCGGAGCGTATCCTGCAACCCATCCTCCACTATCTCGGGCTGTCCAAAGACGAGGCCTCGGACCGTGTCTGGATCAGCGAAGTTGTTGGCAAGGGCGACCAGGGGACGCGCGATCGATATCGCGATTTTCCTGGCGTCGATGAGCTGACTGAACACATCAAGGCAATTCCCCCTTTTTCGCCTGGCAGCGATGCCGTTTCCATCCTCGCCAGGGTGGCATCCGAACTGCCGCCCTGGATCGAGCGATGCCTGATTGACGTCTTGCCGGCGAGGGTCTTTGCTGGTGTCGGATTCGAGCTCGGCGGTGTGCTTGTCCTGGGACGAGATGCGCCTGCGGGGCTCGGTCTGCGGATTGAGGGTCGTGAGGGGGTGATCCTGGCGCAGTGGGGCTTGCCTAGCCAGCGTATGGCCAGGTTGCACCCGCAGGCCGCAAATTCTGCCAATGCACGCTTTCTGGTGCAGAACCTGTCTTTTCAGAACGGCGAGGAACGGCTTGTGCTTAAGCTTTCCGGTCCTGACTTGGAGGATGTCGAGGTTGCTGAGGTCCTGCAGCTGGACGCCCCCGACTACAGCCAGATATTCATCGAGCCGGAAGATCGTCTGATCTTCGACGTCGGCGGAAATGACGGGTCCGACACTTGGTACTACCTGCGCAAAGGGTTCCGTGTCGTTGTGGTCGAAGCCATACCGGAGCTTGCCGAAAGCCTGCGCACCCGGTTCAGCGCCCAGATCGCCGCAAAGCGGCTTGTTGTCGAGCAGGTGGCGATCGCCGATCAGGAAGGTGAGGTCAGCATGACCATCAACGATGAACGGTTGGAATGGAGCTCGGCGCATGGCGCGTCGAAGGCAAGCGCAGGGGCCAACCGTACCGTGACGGTACCGTCGACGACCCTGGCTGCGTTGATGGTGCGGCATGGCACGCCCTATTACGTCAAGATCGACATCGAAGGAGGCGAACTGTCGGCGGTCGATTCCTTGTCAGAGCTTCCGCGTGAAAGACTGCCGCCGCTGCTCTCGTTCGAGGTCAACCTCAGCTTCGGTGAAATTCTGGAGCGCCTTTATCAGTTCGGCTACCGCAGCTTCCAGTTGGTACGCCAGGGTTCTGCCTACCTGCCGACCCCCTGCAACACTAGCGCGGAAGGGCTGGATTATCCCTGCCTGTTTTCCAGCAACATGTCCGGCCCGTTTGGCAAGGATCTGCCGCAATCCGAGTGGGTCGGGCTGGTTGAAGTCATCCGGCGCATCCTCCAGGCTCAGGCGGACTCCCAGACGAACAAGTCCCGTGGTGAGAATCCCGGTTGGTACGATGTCCATGCCGCACGATGCGTGGACCGACATGAGTAAAGGAATCTGCTGTGGATAGGCTGGACTGGGAAGAGCATATTCATGAGGAAGTTGCGTTCTGGGATGAATGGCTCCGAACGGGGGGAGGCGTGTGGCCCGAGGATTTCCGAAGTCGTCTTGACCCGCGCCAGCGGCTGCCCGAGCTTATCGAAAACGCCCTGCTGAACAGGGGGGTGGCGGCCGGTTCCCCTATCAGGATCCTCGACCTCGGTTCCGGGCCGCTCACCAGTGTCGGCGCCGTCTCCGATCACTATCAGGTCGAGGTCGTGCCGGTCGATCCACTGGCTGATCATTATCGGTCGCTGCTGGCCAAGCACCGGATTGACGCTCCGGTCCTGCCACAGCAGGGCGAAGCCGAGCGGCTCGATTGCCTGTTCCAGGCGCAATCGTTCGACGTGGTGTGGGCACGCAACAGTCTCGACCACGCCTACGATCCCTTGATGTGCATCTACCAGGCCTACCGGGTGTTGAAGACTGGTGGGACGATGATCGTCATGTTCCATCCCAACGAGGCGGACCACGGCAACTACCAGGGACTGCACAACTGGAACTTCGACATCAGGAACGACGCCTTCGTCATCGAGAGCCATCATCGCCTCGTCGATGTCTCGAAGCTTTTTGGCCGGGTCTGCCGGGTGAAGACCCCAACCTGGCAATCGCGGGGTCCCCGGGCCAACATGCACGTCAAATTCTTCAAGAAGACGCACGTCGGGCTGTTCGATCTGCTCGTCAGTGCGGACGCGTGAAGCCGCCGCAGAGGGGAAGTCTCCAGGATGATAGGAAACGAAGTCATGTCCAGTGCCGAAGCGGCCCGGCCAGATACTGCGGCGATGCCACCCAGGGTTGGCTTCCTTTGCATCGGCGCGCAGAAGGCCGGGACGAGTTGGCTGAATGAGCAGTTGTTGCGGCACCCCGGCGTTTGCCTGCCGCCGGTCAAGGAAGTCCATTTCTTCAATTACCTTTATTCGCCTGTCGATCGTGGCTGGATCCTCGACCACTACGTGAGGCCGGCACGCCTGAGGATTTCGGCGCAGCTTCGCGAGGGGGTCTGGGATACCGACTGGGAACAAGTCGCCTATTACGCCGGGCTGGTCGAAATGGTCAGGAAGGGGTGCGTTGATGAACGCTGGTACGAGTACGTCTTTTCGCTTTGCCACGACCCGAGCCGCTTGCGCGGCGACATTACCCCGGCTTACTTGACGCTCGGAGTCGACGCGATCGCGCATGTGCATCGATACAATCCCCAGATGCGTTTGATCGCGCTCTTGCGGGAGCCGGTCGAGCGGGCAGTATCCGCGGCAAAGATGATCATCAAACGCAAGAAAATCGCGCAGCCGGACGACATGATCTGGCGCTCGGTAATTTCGGGGCACGGCATAGTGCAGAAGTCCAGCTATGTGGGGCAGCTGCAAAACTGGTTGACGGTCTTTCC
>JBFZEL010000488.1:0-13681 GCA_041306925.1 Lysobacterales bacterium | reverse complement strand
GACGACAACGTGCATTACCAGGGCACGGAACGCCTCATCAACGAACTGGTGAAACACAACCGGCAGTTCGATTTCATGGCCTATCCGAACCGCAGCCACAGCCTCAAGGAAGGCGATAGCACGCAACTGCACCTGCACACTCTGATGACGGATTATTTCGAAGAACACCTGCTAAAGGGGTCAGGTTGAATTAATTTAATTCAATCTGACCCCTTTGAGACCAGATTATTTCGAGACCCACCTGAAGGACTAGCCATATGAACCTGCCAGATCCCAACACCGCCGCTTCCCTGTTCGCCATCGTTGCGGTGTTTGGCATCACCTCCTGCAGTCCGCCGGAAATGCTGGAAAAGGCGACCCTGGTCATCCGCGACACGCGCGTCTGGACCGGCAACAGCGAACAGCCATGGGCGCAGGCCGTCGCCAGCCGTGGCGACAGGATCATCGCGGTCGGCAGCAACGCCGATATCGATGCACTGACCGGCGCGCAGACCGAGGTGATTTCAGCACCTGGCAGCATGCTTGTGCCCGGTTTCATCGACAGCCACGTGCACTTCATCGCGGGCGGCTCGGGTCTGGCCTCCGTGCAACTGCGCGATGCGGCGACACCCGAAGAATTCGCGGCCCGGATCGGCGCATTTGCCAGGACCCTGGAACCGGGCGAATGGATCATGTACGGCGATTGGGACCACACCCTGTGGGGCGGCGAACTGCCCCGGCGTGACTGGATCGATGCGCTGACACCGGACAACCCCGTCTGGGTCTACCGGCTGGACGGTCACATGGCGCTGGCGAACAGCGTCGCGCTCGAGCTTGCCGGTGTCGATGCCGGGACCGCAGAGGCCGAGGGCGGCACGATCGTGCGCTACGAGGACGGGCGTCCGACCGGCATCATGAAAGACAACGCGATGCTGCTGGTGGAGGCAGTGATACCCAAGGCCACGGAGGCGGCGCTCGACCGGCAGGTCAAGGCGGCCATGCAGCACGTCGCGGCCAACGGTGTCACGACGGTGCACGACATGGCCGACTGGCAGAGTCTCACCGCCTACCGGCGGGCGGAATCACGCCACGAACTCATCACCAGGATCTACTCGGTCGTGCCTTTGCAGGACTGGCAGCGCCTGCGTGACGAGGTGGCACAAAATGGCAGGGGCAGCGAATGGCTGCGTATCGGCGGCCTGAAGGGTTTCATGGACGGTTCGCTGGGTTCGCACACGGCGGCGATGCTTGAGCCTTTTACCGATGCGCCCAACGACCGGGGCCTGCTGCTCAACGACCTCGACGACATGCGCGCGTGGATCGGCGGGGCGGACGCCGCCGGTCTGCAGGTGCTGGTGCACGCCATTGGCGACAGCGCGATCCGCGACCTGCTCGACATCTATCTCGAGACGGCAAACAGGAACGGCGAGCGCGACCGCAGATTCCGCATGGAACACGCCCAGCACATCGCGCCACAGGACATCGGACGTTTCGCGCCGCAGCAGGTGATCGCCAGTATGCAACCCTACCACGCCATCGACGACGGGCGCTGGGCGGAAGCTGTCATCGGCCCGCAACGCGCCAGGACCACCTACGCATTCCGGGCGTTGCTGGACGCAGGCGCCCTTGTCACGTTTGGCAGCGACTGGTCGGTCGCCCCGGCGACACCGATCGACGGGATCTATGCAGCCGTCACCAGGCGCACGCTCGATGACGCCAACCCGGGCGGCTGGATAGCGGCACAGAAGATTACGGTCGATGAAGCACTGCACGCCTACACGACGGCCGCGGCCTATGCCTCGTTCGATGAGGCCAACCGGGGTATGCTCAAAGCCGGCATGCTGGCGGACTTCGTGCTGCTCGACCGCGACCTCACCGCGATTGCGCCGGAAACGATCCGCGACACGCAAATCCTCAGGACCGTGGTGGGCGGCAAGACCGTATTCCAGGCCGATTAGGCTTCAAGATAAGCTTCGGGAGGTCTGGTTCATTTGCCAAACGGCCTGAGGTTCAAAGGGTCAGGTTCATTTGTTGTATCACCTGACGTTCAGTGGGGCAGGGTCATTTGGTATGCCGCCTGAGGTTCAGGGGGTCAGGTTTATTTAATAAACTACCCGCGACCGGTGGACTCGCCAGCATTGCCGGCAGCGGTTAACCTGCCGGCATGCGCGCCTGCTCGGGGAATGGCCGCAGGCGCGCGTGATCTCAACAAAGGCGACGCGCGTCATGCTCGCCAGCCCCGACGCCGACAGGTTCATGCCGGGCGACAACGCCGCGGCGAATGCCGTCTACCTGGCGAATATCGAAGACGGCGTTAACTACCTGCGCGACGCCTCCCAGGATGCGGCGCTGCACGAGGCCGAACGCGCCGGGTTTGGCCAGGCTGCGCTGGAATACGCGCAATTCGACCGCGAGATGACGCGCTCAAGCCGCGTTGCACCGACCGAGGTGTTCGATCGGTCGCTGCTGCTGGCCGATGCAACCCATCCCGTCGAGGTGAAATTTTTCGGCCGCGCCAACACCGCAGGCGATGCTGTCGTATGGCTCCCGCAGCAAAAAATCGTCTTCAGCGGCGATATCGTGGTCTTGCCGGTACCCTATGGTTTCAATTCCTATCCCGGGGAGTGGACCGGCGGGCTTGCGGATATCTGCGGTCTTGCCTATGACGTGCTCGTGCCCGGACACGGCAGGCCGCCGCGGTCACTGCCGCGGTCAATCTCGAGTCCGCCGGCCTTGCCATCGCCAGCGACGACCCGTGGCTGAACCGCTGGTTCCGCGATTACTGGAAAGCACACATCGTCTCGAGTGCGCTGCGCGAGGCGCGCGGCGAACCCATTGTTCAGGGTGCCGACTGATCAGCGTACGAGGCGCGTAAACGCCGCCACCTGCGGTAAATGTTCAGGCAGGTAGAGATGTAATCCCCATGCGCTCCCACATTGAATCACTGCATGTCTGTTTCACAGACCTTTTAGTGCCGGAACGGTCCGCAATATCCAGCACGGGAGCTTTCCCGCACACGCACTGAAATTGCGGTTGAAAATATTGCAGACCGACATCGCATTTGGCGCAAAATTGCGGTCATAATCATTAACGCGATTCAGCGGAGGTTAACCATCCTGCGCTAAGCTGATAGCAGTGTGCAAAAGGATTCATTTGTCAAGGAGAGCAGCAATGATCAGATATTCCAGAATAGCGGTCGTGATTTCAATGGCGGTCATTCTGTCCGCCTGCAGCACGGCCCCCAGCAAGCAGGATCAGGGCGTCGTCATTGGCGCCGTCGCCGGTGGCCTGCTCGGTAACCAGGTGGGTGGCGGCACCGGCAAGGTTGTGGCAACTATCGCGGGCGCCGTCATAGGTGGCGCGATCGGTGGCAGCGTAGGCAAGAGCATGGATGAAACAGACCGGATGAAAGCCAATGCGGCCTTCGAAAACGGGCGCAGCGGCACCTCCTCCACCTGGGTCAATCCGGATACCGGTTATGAGTATGTGGTGACCCCGAACAACAGCTACGAAACTGACTCCGGACCCTGCAGGGAATACACCATGGACGCCACCATCGGCGGCAAGACCGAGCAGGTCTACGGCACAGCCTGCCGGCAGCCGGATGGCAGCTGGCAGGTGTCCAACTGATCGAATACCAGCTGTAAAGGGGGCCCAGTACTGGGCCCCTTTACAACCGCCTAAAGACTCATTCAGGTGAAACCCCAGGTCCCGAAATCCCAGCGGCGAAACAAGACCATTTATTCAGTGTATTTCGCGAACATGTGGGATTTATCAAACCGGTCAAGGGGTACGCCAGGCTGGCACTGATCAATTAGCCCGCAGACTGGAAAAATCCAGGGCCTGGATTCCGAATTGGACGGCACCCTCCCCCATGCCGCCTTCACAACCGTTCGGTGGCGTCGTGCAGACGTTGCGCGTCGACGGGCACTCGGCGGCCCAGAACATGTAGCCGAGAAAGCCATGCGTTTCGCCGGCGCCGTTCGGCAGCACGGTGCGGACATAATCGGATTTTGCGAGCTGTGTCGAGCCACTGAAATTAATGCAGTTGGGGTTCGGGTTACGACCGTTTGTCAGCCACAGGCTCACGGTGATTTTGGCAGGCGCCTTCGGCAGGATCGGGCGTATCGCGCTTCGAGGATTCGGCGGCGTTCACATAAGCCATTAGCTGGTATTGGACCTGGTCGCCCAGCAGGTAGTAATGCTGGCGCTTCCACTCCGGCAGGGCGCTGCAGTCAGCGCGCGTGTATTGCCGGCCCAAGACACTGAAAATAAAACCAAAAACAGAAAGACCTTGCGCGCGTTCATGGTCGACCTCCATTTCTCTAAGTGCTTAGTTTTTATCGGTTTATTACGATTCAAGCATAGTCCTTTTGGGGGTGCTTCACAAGCTGTGGGCAATCAGTTAGTTAAGGCTTATGCAACGTGAAGGTATACAATAACCCCGAGACATAAACTTACAGGAGGCAACGCAGATGTCATCACAAAAAGGCAGTGGCGGATGGGGCGGGTCCGGGCAAGGCCCGGGAGCCCCACCTGACCTCGAGGAACTGATCAAAAAGGGACAGGCACAGCTGAGACGAATCACACCCGGCGGCAGTTCGGGGAAACCCTTCGTGTTTGTGATCGTGATCCTGGTTTTACTGATGGCATGGACCGCCTATTACACCGTGCCGAGTGACTCGGTGGCGGTGATCCAGCGCTTCGGCAAGTACGTCAAGGAGGTTTCGCCCGGGCTTCACTTCAAATTTCCATTTGGCATCGACGTGGCGTCCATCGTCCCGGTCAAGCGGCAATTGAAGCAGGAATTCGGCTTTGTCACGCCGGGCGCCACCGACCCTTTCCAGAGTCCCAGGGAAAGCGAGCTCGAAACAGAAATGGTCACGGGGGACTTGAACGCCGCACTGGTCGAGTGGGTGGTCCAGTACCGCATCAATGACCCGGCCAAGTACCTGTTCGCGGTGCGTGAGCCACGCGGTACGCTGCGGCACGTGTCCGAATCGGTCATGCGCGAAGTGGTCGGCGACCGCACCGTGGACGAGGTCATCACCATTGGCCGCCAGGAGATCGAGACCGAGGCGCTGGTCAAGATGCAGGATCTCTCCAGCAAGTATGCCATGGGCATCAGCATCGACCAGGTGCAGCTGAAGAACATCAATCCGCCGGGACCGGTGCAGGAGTCGTTCAACGAGGTCAACCAGGCCCAGCAGGAAAAGGAGAAGCTGATCAACGAAGCACGGCGCGATTACAACAAGGTCATCCCGCTGGCCGAGGGTGAAAAGGATCAGCGTATCCGCGAGGCGGACGGCTACCGTTTGAAGAGGATCAATGAGGCCGAAGGTGACGCCAGCCGGTTCAATGCCCTGTTCGAGGAATACCGCAAGGCGCCCGAGGTGACGCGGCGGCGCATCTATATAGAAACCATGCAGGCCATCCTGCCGGATATCCGCTCCAAGATCATCGTGGATGAACAGTCACAGGGCATCCTGCCGCTGCTCAACCTCAACAATGAAAAGCTCACCGAAAAACTCAACCAAAAGCCGGGAGAACAGCCATGAGCCAGGGTAAAAAGATAGTCGGCCTGGTGTTCCTGGCCCTGGTCGTTTTCCTCTTGACGAGTTCCATTTATACCGTCAGCGAAGTGCAGCAGATGATCATCACCCAGTTTGGCAAACCGGTGGGCGAACCCGTCACCAGTGCCGGTCTGAAGCTGAAGGTGCCGTTCATCCAGGTGGTCAACCCGATCGACAAGCGCATACTTGAATGGGACGGCAGTCCCTCGGACATGCCGACCAAGGACAAGCTCTACATTTCGGTCGACCTGTACGCACGCTGGCAGATCGTCGATCCGTTGCAGTACTTTCTGCGTTTGCGTGATGAACGCAGCGCGCAATCCCGTCTCGACGACATCCTTGGCAGTGAAACACGCAACGCGGTCGCAAAACACGTACTGATCGAGATCATCCGCACCACCAAGGACCGTGTGCCGCTGCTGGACCCGATGCTGGCCGGCACGCAGGAAGCCATGCGCGTGGGCACACTGGTGCCGATCGAGCGGGGACGCAAGCTGGTCGAGGCGGAGATTTTCAATGCCGCGGCCGAAAAGGTTAAGGTGTTTGGCATCGAGTTGCTCGACATCCGCTTCAAACGTATCAATTACAACCAGAGCGTGCGACCCAAGATTTACGACCGCATGATCAGCGAACGCCGCCAGATCGCCGAACGCTTCCTGTCGGAAGGCAATGGCGAGGCTGCCAGGATACGCGGCAACCGCGAGCGCGATCTGAACAAGATCCAGTCCGAAGCCTACCGCGCGGTCGAGGAGATTCGCGGCCAGGCGGATGCCAAGGCCACGGAGATCTACGCCAGGGCCTACAACCAGAGTCCGCAGTCGGTTGAATTCTTCGAATTCACACGCACCATGCAGGCCTACAAGGACATCATCGGCGACAACACGACCCTGGTGCTGTCCACCGACAGCGACCTGTTCAAGTTTTTGAAAGGCATGAGTCAGGGGGGTGAATAAAGCATAAAACAGCAGGATTGAAATGGTGTTTTTATCGTTTATGTGGTTAACTTTTATCACCCTTTTCCCTGGGTACAAAACGGAGTCCATGACTATGAGTAATATGATCAAATTTTTGATGTTGCTTTTAATAACTGTCGCCCTGGCGAGTTGTGGCAAGACTGACAACGGTCAGAAAGACGCCGCGGCCGAAGACGTGCAAGCCGCCGGACAGGAAGCCAGCCAGCCGGTGGGCGCGGCCGCCGATACCACTGCTGAAACCGCCGCACCAGCGGCTGAAATGGCCACTGAAGCAGCTGATGCAACCGCTGAAATGGCCACTGACGCAGCTGATGCAACTGCTGAAATGGCCACCGACGCAGCTGACGCAACTGCTGAAATGGCCACCGACGCAGCCGCTGCAGCGGGTGAAACCCTTGACTCAACCAAACAAGCCGTTGAGGAAAAGGTTGAAGAAGTCAAAAAAGATAACGATGGCGGCTGATTGAGTTCGCCTCAGTAAGATCTCAGATGACCCCGGCCTCGCCACAAAGGCCGGGGTCAATTTGCTGAACCGGAAACGGACAAACAGGACCGAGGCCTGTAATGTCAGCCACTGCAACCGCAACGTGGAAATCCATCAAATGGGCGCCAAAGTTCTGCAAATATCGGATGACTTCTGGAATATCCGTGGCTCGTTCAAGATCGCCTCCACCCTTTCCATACCGTGCACGTCGCCTGGATGCATGCGCGCTATCCGCAGGCCCGACATTACGGTACGGCGCGGCACGTGTCCCGGTTTCCCGGTCTGAAATGGCAGGCGGGACGCCTCGCGGACCATACACGTTGACGATACCTTCATGTACATCCGCCTGCCCGTGCTGATGCGCTTTTTCGGTTTGACGGACGCATTCAGTTTTCACCTGCCCCTCGCCAGGGTGCTGGAGAAGCGCGCGGGCGCCGCGCGGGATTTCCGCCGCTGGCCAAGGTCGAACCGACGCTGCAATCGCACGAAAGCAAATACGGCTAGACACTGTGCATCGACACGCCGTGCCGGCTTCAAGGTGCTTTGAAAAGGCCAAGACCGATACGTTACAATCAAACCCGATTCAGTTCGCTTTTTGAAAATCCCCCGGGCCTTTGAGGTTCAGACAGGAGACGGTGGTGTGAAACGGAATACAAGCATTACCTGTCTGTTCGTTTTCATACTCTTGTTCCTGCCCGTCCTCAACACATGGGCTGACGGCGATTCGGCCACAGCCCCGCAAAACCCCACGAACGAGGTGGCCCTGCAACAGGTGCGGGACGAACTGCAGGACGTGGAGCGGCGCTGGTATGTGCTGACACGGGTTCGTTGGGGCTATCCTTTACGCTTCTCCGCGGGTATTGGCGCAATGCTCGTGACGCAACCGCGTGCGGCAGAATGCGCAAGCGCTTGCCTGCTTCGTGGCTGGCACTTTGAAGTGGAACCGGGTCAGTACGGTATCCAGGGCAGCGTCGGCTGGGGCCGCGTGACCGGTGCAACAGGCCGTACGCAACGCTGGCTGCATACCGCCAATTGGGGCTGGGCGGTGCGTGGCGCCGCGCTGCGCACCTGGCGCTGGGGTCCGCTGGGACCCACTCCCCAAACCCTTGTCGGCGTTGAAGGCAACCTGTCGATTGTGCGGCTCAATTTCTCGGCCGGCGTGATGCACTCATTGTCTTCGCAAACCGATGACGGCTGGGTTATCACCGGGGCGCTTGGATGGGGTTTTTAAGCCGATGGAAATGAGATCCCCGACCATCCTGGCGGCCGTCCTGTTGCTGCTGACAGGCACTGCCGCCCAGGCGCTGGAAACCGACCAGTTTTACGCCTGGGGTAAACCCATCGAGGATTCGACCGCGCATCTCAATGCCTGGGTGCGTGTGCAGATCCAGGACGCCCTGGATGCCAAAGCTGATGATCCACCGCGCGACTGCGAATCCGCCGTTGACCTGGTCCAGCGTCACCTGCAGTTTTCCATCTACCAGCCCATCGAAATATGGATCAACTCCACGCAACTCATCGACCGTATACCCCGTGGCGCAGATGAGACCCGGGACTACCGCGACTCGTACCTGTTGTCCAGAACGGTACCTTTTGATTTTGCGCGCTGGCTGCATCCCAGCCCCACCGTCGAGGTCAATGCGATCCGCCTGGGCGCCGACAAGCTTGCCCATTTTTTTTCAGAAGGGTGGTGGTATTACAACTGGTGGAAACAAAACCGGGACGAATTCAGCGGGGAAGCGTGGCAAGGTGCGATGCTTGCTTACGGCGTGCGTCTCGAACGTTGGGTGCAGGGCCAGTTGCTGACCGGTATTATTTCGCCCGCCGACATGGAAGCCAATTACCAGGGTTTTATTTTCTACCGGAGCCTGTGCCACGGTGACCAGCCCCTGTTGTACCGCGAACAGGGTCGCTGGCAATTTTCCGCCAGCTTTGATATCGGACAGTATGTGAGCCCCGCCTGGGATGAATCCTGGAATCCCAATATCCACAGTGCGCGCCGCTGGCCAAACATCCGCGAAACCATGCGCGGCTACTGCCCGCTGCTGCAAAGCACCTGGGTAATAGAACAAAGGGCGCGCTATGCTGAACTGGATCCTGCCGGACCGGACAGGCAGACACCGTTGGAAAAGCTGCTCGCCGAAATGGTCGCAGGTGGTGAATTGCCGGATCCCCGCCAATTCGACATTACCACGGTCTGCAGCGAACCGGACTGAAGCGGACCCCGTGCTGTTTTTATGGTCGTGAGAGCCCGTGATAAACCGTTTAAAAAGGATAACTCCTATGTATTTCAAAACCCTGGTACTGATCACGGGTCTGGCTGATCACGGGCCTGGCGGGCGTTTGCATGGCCTCGGCAAACTGGCAGCCTCAAAAGATCAAGACCCAGGCGCCCAGTTTCGACGGTGACCGCTATCAGACCGAGCAGTATTTCGCGACCTCGGCCGATGGCACGAAGGTGCCCTATTTCGTGGTGCTCGCAAAGGACGCGCAGAGGACCGGCAGGAACCCCACGCACATCTTCGCCTACGGCGGCTTCCGTAATGCGCTGACCCCGTCCTACTCGGGCTCCTACGAGGACCTGTCCGGCGCCAGCTGGATGGCGGAATACGGTGACCCGGACAGCCCCGCAGAGTGGGCGTACATCAGTGCCTATTCGCCGTACCATAATCTCAAGGCAGGCGTGGATTACCCGGCGGTGTTTTTTTACACGTCCACGCGGGATGACCGCGTGCACCCCGGCCATGCCAGGAAAATGGCCGCGCGCATGCAGGCAATGGGTCAGCAAGTCCGGTATTACGAAAACATCGAAGGCGGGCATGGCGGTTCAACCACCAATGACCAGTTGGCCTACCGGCTGGGCGAGCACGTCGACCTCGACGGCACACGCAGCGTCGAGGGCGGCGCGTACCTGTTCCTGTACCTCGATCGTGCAGACCCCGACCGCGCCGCGGCGATCGTGAACACGGTCAACGCCAGTTGGGCGCACGGGCGCGCTCACCTGCCCGGGGACACCCCCGCGTCATGGCAGGTGGATGACAACCCGAGTTTCGCGGACGTCATCCTGATGCCGGAAGCGGGCTACGCGGTGCTCTCCAGCAGGGAAAAGGCCGGCACGATCAACGCGGGCGATCATGGCTGGGCACCGGAAGCACCGGCCATGCATGGCTTTTTCGTTGCCTGCGGCCCGAACATCACGCCCGGTGTTTCACCGGGCCCGCTCAAAACAATCGATATCCACCCCCTGATGTTGGCTATAATTGGGCTGAAAGGCCCGGCACCAACGGCTGGCGATGCCAGCAAGCTGGCCGATTTTTTATACACCGAGAGGAGCAACCAGTCATGTTTACAGCAGTAAAAAATCCTTGCCTCGTACCCTTCAATGGTAAATTCCGGCTGTCTGAAGCCAAAACGCTGGTCAAGACGACGACTGATGACAAGAAGTATCAGAAAAAGCTCGAGAAACTCGTGAACGATATCGATGAACTGCAACGCCGCCTGTACGCGTCTGACAGTTACTCGATACTACTGGTTTTTCAGGCCATGGATGCCGCAGGCAAGGACAGCACCATCCGTGCCGTCATGAGCGGTGTCGATCCGGCCGGTTGCGAGGTTTTTTCCTTTAAACAACCCAACTCTGAAGAACTCGATCATGACTTCCTCTGGCGCACGGCCAAGAGCCTGCCGGAACGCGGCAGGATCGGTATTTTCAACCGTAGCTACTACGAGGAGGTACTGGCTGTGCGCGTCCACCCCGAATACCTCGACAGGCAGAAACTGCCTTTCCACGTCGAACTGGAGGAACTGTGGCAACAGCGCTATGAATCCATCCGCGACCATGAAAAACATCTGGCCCGCAACGGCACGGTCGTGCTCAAATTCTGGCTCAACGTGTCACACGAGGAACAACGCAACCGTTTCCTTTCACGGCTCGATGAACATGAAAAGAACTGGATGTTTTCGCCCGGAGACGTCGAGGAAAGCCGCCGCTGGGAAGACTACATGAGCGCCTACGAAGATTTACTGAACGCGACATCCCGCCCGTGGGCACCCTGGTTTGCGATACCGGCGGACGATAAACCCTACGCACGTCTGCAGGTGGCGAAGATCATCGTCGAATCGATGGAAACACTCAATCTGCGCTACCCCGAGGTTTCCCTCAAGCACCTTGAAGAAATCAAGGAGATGAGAAAATTGCTCGACAGACTGGCGTAAAGCTTGAGCCCGGCGCGCTTTATATGGCCCTCGATTCATGGTTGGGCACTACCAGGATCGGGCCGGCTCAGGACAGTCAAATCAATCCGGGAATTCTGCGATTGCATAAATCCTGATCTTCGTCATTTTGGCGAAAGAGCATATTTGTTATAAGTCTGCCGCTATCTGATGGCAAGCTTATACATATCTGGCGGCAATTCAGGCCCGGTAAACCGCCTATCAGGCAGCGGTGCCAGGCACCTGGCTACTTGTCGAAGCATTCCCAGACGGAGAAAATGAATATGTCACCACAAACCGCTGTCTCAAAAAGCGCCGTTTTGCATCTCCCCGATGGTCAATCCATCGAACTGCCGGTCATTGTCGGCACGGAAAACGAACACGCCGTGGACATCAGTAAACTCAGGGCAAAGACTGGCTACATCACCATGGATCCGGGCTATGGCAATACCGGGGCATGCGAGAGTGCAATTACATTTCTTGACGGGGAAAAGGGCATACTCCGCTACCGCGGTATCCCCATCGAACAACTCGCAGCCAAGGCCTCGTTTGTCGAGGTGGCCTACCTGATCGTGTATGGCAAATTGCCAACGCAGGCGGAACTGGACGCTTTCACGGACAGCCTGAACCGCCACGCTTTACTGCACGAGGACATGAAAACTTTCTTTTCCTCCTTCTCGGGACGGGCGCACCCGATGGCGATCCTGTCGGCGATGGTGACTTCCCTGTCCGGCTATTACGACGAGGCATCTGCCAGTGACAGTGACGGGGACGTGAATCTGAATGCGGCACGACTGATCTCCAAGATCCGCACGCTGGCCGCCTTCTCATACAAGAAATCCATCGGCCATCCGTTTATCTATCCGGATGATTCCCTGTCCTATTGCGCCAATTTCCTGAGAATGATGTTTGCGGTGCCCGCCAGGGAATACGAACCTGACCCGGTTGTCGTCGATGCCCTTAACCTGCTGCTGATACTGCACGCCGATCATGAACAGAACTGCAGCACCGCGACAGTCCGTACCGTTGCCAGCAGTCATGCCAGTCTCTACGCGTCCGTCTCTGCCGGTATCCTCGCATTGTGGGGACCCCTGCACGGTGGCGCCAACCAGAAAGTCATCGAAATGCTCGAAATGATCCGCGCAGACGGCGGTAACATGAAGAAGTGGGTCGACCTGGCCAAGGACAAGGATTCCTCATTCCGCATCATGGGCTTCGGCCATCGCGTCTACAAGAACTTCGACCCGAGGGCCACCGTTATCAAGGCGGCCTGTGACAAGGTGCTGACGAAAATGGGCATCAACGATCCGGTACTCGACCTGGCGAAGCAACTGGAGGAAGTCGCGCTGTCGGACGACTATTTCATCGAACGCAAGCTCTACCCGAACGTCGATTTCTACAGTGGCATCATCTACCGCGCAATCGGCATTCCGGTCAACATGTTCACGGTGATGTTCGCGCTCGGACGCCTGCCCGGCTGGATTGGCCAATGGAAAGAACTGATGCTTGATTCCACCCATCGCATCACCCGCCCGAGACAGATCTACCAGGGCAATACGACTGTGGACTATGTTCCTATCGACAAGCGTGGTTGAAAAATGACACGTTTGGGCGGTTGCTAATCAGGTAATCGTCCGCACAGGTTGCATATGCCTTACTGGTGGGACCGCAAGGTTCCACCAGCTGGCGCTTTGTGATTCGGGATCCGGGGCGCGCTATAAACCTGGGGAAGCTCTGATTAATGCCATCCTGGCATTATCAGAGCACGGCAGCCGAAAAATGTCATTTTCGACTGCCTTACAAATCAACGGCTTGGCGCCGCTGATTTGGCGACACATCCCTGTGTCGCGGGAACCTCTGAATTAATCAGAGGTTCCCTGGCTTTGTTTCGATTTTCCAGACAAAGGTCTGACTGCGGTCAGGATCGCTGCCCCGGTTAATGAGCTCGACGTGGTAGATTTTCACCTTGGTTGCCGAGTTGAGGCATTCCAGCGCGAACGCGTACAGGTCAGCATCGACGATCTGCATATGGAGGAAGTCATTCCCGCTGTTGCCTAGCTGCATGACGACGGACCAGTTTTTGTTGTACTTGTCGCTTTCCTGCGCATTGACGATCCGGCCAACACTGACTCCGTAGGGCTTGCCCGGCATGGAGATTTTCGTACTTTCAAGCACCTGGCCCGCTGGATTGCCGCGCGAGACAGGGTATACCGCAACGATCTCATTGGTCGATGGGCATTGCAGCAACGACGATTTCTTGGGTGTCCTGTATTCGATCACGACGAAATCACCCATGTGATCGACGAGTGTCCCGTAGAACTTCTGCTCCCCGCAAAAATCCCACGGGTTATTCAATACATAGTCGTGCTGCAGTTCATCCCCGATATCATCGTCTTCGCCAGGACCATTGTTGCCGATGGATACCTCTCCCCCGACAAGCTGACGATTGATGCCGATGA
>JBFZEL010000487.1:0-2810 GCA_041306925.1 Lysobacterales bacterium | reverse complement strand
ACCAGCCAGCTGCGGCGTTGCGCTGGCTTGAAATGGGGCCCG
The DNA here is from genome assembly GCA_041306925.1 of Lysobacterales bacterium. GTDB lineage: Bacteria > Pseudomonadota > Gammaproteobacteria > Xanthomonadales > SZUA-36 > SZUA-36. The sequence continues at coordinate 2,768 of JBFZEL010000487.1, read as the reverse complement.
CCATTCCGGCGCCAGCGCGCCTTGCATCTGACCGGTCAGCGACCCGCTGGTTGTGTCGAAATCTATGGGTCACGGTACTGGTTCGAACAGTTCACCAGTTGCCTTCAAGGTTTCTTCTTGTCGGTGATTAAATCAGGGCCTTTGCCCGCTGTTTTCTCATAGACTCCTTTTTCGACCTTTCTGAACTGGGTAAAGCCATGTTTTTCCAGGTTGGCTTTTGATAATGACGGGGCATGACTGGCAAGGTTGGGTCGTGAGATTTTCCTGCTTACCGGGTTGTAACATTCGGGACAGAACTTGAGCGGTTCTTCCGAGAGTTTTTGCATCATGTCAAAGCCCGTTTTGCAGAGATTACAGCAATTCTGGCCTGTGGCCTGGTATTCATAAATGGGCATTCACTTCACCACGCAGTTTGTCCGGCGCACAAGTCAATAAGGTAAGGTATAGCGTCAGGCGTCAGCGTAATCATAAATGTTGTCTGATCATTTGTATCATGGCAAAACGCAAATCGTTAGAATATTTTCTTCAAACAAGGCAGCGGGCATGAATCTTGCAGACAAGACAATACTGATTACCGGCGCAGCAGGTGGACTGGGAAGCGCGATCGCGCTGCTATGCGCCGGTTTTGGTGCAGACCTGGTCCTGCTGGACAAAAACCGTCGTGGCCTGGGTGAATTGAGCGACAGGATAACCGGGCAGGGGTTGTCAGCACCCGGACTCTATCCGATGAATCTTGCCAGTGCCGGCGTGGATGATTTTAACGACCTGCTGGCAACCATCGGCGCAGAGTTCCGGGGTCTGGATGCCCTGATCCATTGCGCGCTGGAGTTTGGCAGTTTGCAGCCGTTGGAACAGGTTCAGCCACAGGACTGGCTACAGTCAATGCAGGTAAACGTCAATGCACCGTGGTTGTTGAGTTGCACACTGTTACCAATGTTGAAACAGTCGCAAAACGGCCGCCTGTTCTTCTTGCTGGACGACCTGGACACCGTAACGGACGCTTATTGGGGTTCATATGCTACAGCCAAGGCCGCATTGAGTGGCCTGGTCAGGCAGTTTGCTGCCAGTCTCAGTAATAGCCGGGTTTTTGTTCGCGGAATAATTCCAGGTCCAATGCGCACCGCTTTCCGGGCAAGGGTCTATCAGGCAGAAAACCCGTTGGAGCAACCGGACCCGGCAATCGTGGCCGGTAAAATTGTTGCCATGCTGGCGGGTAATCTTTCCGGCGGTGAACTGATCGTCGATTTTTCCCAATAGCGCAGCGGGCCTCACTATTGCTGGCCGGCGGACATCGCAGCCTCGTATCCGATCATCGCCTGCTTGATACCGGTGCCCCAGCGATAGCCGCCAAGTGTTCCGAGGCTGTTGATGACGCGATGACAGGGAATCAACCAGGAAACAGGGTTACGCCCGATGGCTGAGCCGGCCGCACGGCTGGCGCCGGCATGACCGGAAAATGCCGCGAGTTGCCCGTACGTGCAGTGTGTACCGGCAGGCAGGCTTAGCAGGGCTTCCCAAATGCGCAGCTGGAAAGGGCTGCCCCTTAACCAGATCTTCAGTTGCTTATGTTCCACTTCACCGAAGATTTCCGCCAACCTGCTATTGGCCTCGGTGCTGTTTTCAGTCAGGTTTGCATCCGGCCACTGTTGCGTAAAATGGTGCCAGGTATGCTGTTTGCCTTCTTCATCACAGAAACCCAGGAAGCATATGCCCCTGTCCGTCCAGGCGAGCAGGGCTTGACCAAAAGGCGTCATGCCAAAACCATGACTTACGTCTACTCCAAGCCCCTTGCGCTTGGCTTCACCTGGCGTCATCGCCTGTGTAGTGATCAGCAAATCATGCAGTCTGCCGGGACCGGACAGTCCACTGGATAGTGCGGATTCAAGCACGGTCTGACCCTGTCGCAAACGCTCCAGGGCCTGCGCCTTGGTCAGGTATTTCAAGAATTGTTTCGGCGAAACACCCACCCAATCCTGAAAGAGACGCTGCAAATATTGAGAACTGAGCCCAACGTGGTGTGCGAGTTCTTCCAGCGTCGGCTGGTCCTGTTGATTTTGACAGAGCCAATGCAGGGCTTCGGCAATTAATTGATAATGCTGTTGAGAGTTCATGTGGGTATTTTAGAAGTTTCATGACCAATAACCACCCGATTCTTGTTATATTTGCCGGCGAACTTCATGCAATATTTCTGGAACGGAAAGCTGAAGTTCGCTCCTGTTTTTTGATTTGTCGGTTTGGGGCAAAATTATGTCAGATGACCTTTTCCTTAAGATTGTTTCGCGGGAAATTCCTGCGGATATCATATTTGAAAATGATGATGTATTAGCGTTCAGGGATCTTAACCCTCAAGCACCGCTGCACGTGCTGATCATTCCGAAGAACCGCATACCTACGATCAATGATATGCAACCGCAGGATGCTGAAATCTTCGGCAAGCTTTTTCTCGCAGCACGGGAAATTGCAGCGGTGCACGGCGTGGCGGAAGATGGTTACAGGGTGGTGATGAATTGTAACGCGCATGGAGGGCAGTCGGTTTTCCACGTTCATCTTCACTTGCTCGGTGGCAGGGTATTTAAATGGCCGCCAGGCTGAGTGTTGGCAGTAATCGTGTCAGACCGGGGCAATCCCGCTTGAACTTATCGGTTTAAATTGATTGGTAATTCGGGATCAAGGACTTGACGCGTGGTTTCCGGTAGATCGCGGAACGGTAAAAATTCCCGGTATCTGATGCGGTCTTCCTGGCGTCTGAAGCAAAAAGACGCCCCTGC
>JBFZEL010000486.1:0-3286 GCA_041306925.1 Lysobacterales bacterium | reverse complement strand
AGCCAATCCCGGCGACGAGTTGGCGAAAGATGTTCGAGCCAAACTGACCTCGGAACCCGAGCGCTACGCCGCTACCACGCGTGAATACCTGGGCTGGGGTGTGTTCGCGCTGATGCCGCGGGGTGGCGCGGCTTAATTTAAACGTTGGCACTTGAGGAGGAACAGTTATGGACACATGGTGGAACCCGGTAAAGGCAAGCCTGCAAGACAGCGTTTTCCATACCAGGCAGATCGTAAACCAGAAGTATATGGAAAGCCTGGACTGCCGCAGGCTGATGGCCAATTACTATGTGGAGGCGGGCCTTACGTCCAATACTCACATGGAAAATTGGTCCCTGCACTACGGCGGCTGGGAACAACCGGATCAGCAGGTGCGAGGCAGCTTCACGGGGCACTACCTGTCCGCCGCGGCGATGGCCGCCATGAGGCAGCGGGTGGATTTTCTGGTCGACGAGTTGGAGCGTTGCGGCTACGAGCACAGGGACGGCTGGTGCTTTTCCATCCCCCAGCATTACCTGGATTGGATCATGTTGGACAAGCCGGTATGGGCACCTCAATACATGCTCCACAAAACGCTGATGGGTCTGGTGGACGCCTACAAGTACGCGGGCAACGAGAAGGCCCTTCGGGTAGCCGACCGTGCCGCCGCGATCCTGTATGACCGGGTGAAAGACTATACCCGCGCCCAACAGGACCAGATGCTCAAGTGGGAGACCGGCGGACTCATGGAGGTCTTCGCTGACCTCTATGGCATCACCGGCGACGAGAAGTTCCGCGTGCTTATCGAGCGGTACTGCCGCTATGAGCTGTTCGACCGGCTGCTGGCGGGGAAGGACGCGCTGACTCTGGCCCACGCCAATACCACCATCCCGGAGGCTCACGGTTGCGCTCGCGCTTATGAAGTGACGGGGGACGAGAAGTTCCGCCGCATGGCCGAGGCCTTCTGGCGAAACGGCGTGGAGGAACGAGGCGCATTCGCCACCGGCAGCCAGAACAGCCACGAGTTATGGCTAAAGGACATGACCGGCCGAATCAGCGACAAGAACCAGGAGTTCTGCACCGTCTACAATCTCATCCGATTGGCCGACTACCTGTTTCGTTGGACGGGCGCGGCAAGATACGCCGACTACATCGAGCAAGCGCTCTACAATGGTGTTTTGGCCCAGCAAAACAAGGTTACCGGTGCGAACACCTACTTTCTGCCCTTGCGCGACGGGTCCAAGAAGGCGTGGACTCACCTGACTGACGCGATGTATTGCTGCAACGGCACCACCGTGCAGGCGCAATCTTACCTCAGTTACCTCACTTTTTACTCCAGAGAACGGGAAATCATCCTCTCCCAGTACATCCCCGCCAGGGCAACCCATGATGGCGTCACGCTAACTCTCCTGCAGCGCTTCGGCTGGCATGACATCGCGAACCTCGACCGCAAAGTCTTTTCACTCGCCATGGAGCAGGCTGGACCGTCCCGATTCCTGCTGCGCCTGCGGGTTCCCCGGTGGGCCGAAGAGTTCGAAGTGAAGCTCGACGGCGAGCCGGTGCACACGGCTGCCTGTGATGGTTTCTTCATCCTCGACCGGGAATGGGGAAGCAGGCAGGATCTCACCATATCATTCCGCTGGCCTGTAAGGTCGGTACCGTTGTCCGAAACCGATGACCGCCATGCGCTCCTATGGGGCCCGGCGGTGCTGGCGGGGCTTGTGGACAGCGAGCACACGCTTGTGGGCGACTCGGCCGACGTCCAGGCATTGCTGCGCACCGTCGGCACGATGGACCACCACAGTTGCCCGCGGGAGTGGGTCACGCGGGGGCAGTCCGTCAATTTCCGGTTTCTGCCGCTGTATGAGGTCACGGACGAGACTTACACCATCTACTTTCCCTTCGGTGGACGTGGTGTCACTCATCAAAGGAACGGTGTCTAGACATAATCCCTCCGTTATGTCGTGAACGTTACCGCGGGAAGCGAGTGAGGTGTTTATTGTGAAGGTTAGATGGGAGCCGGAACCAGTCATTCTCGTACTAAGAATTTCACCTAACAATCGCTTCAACCTGACAATCTTATTGTCACATTTTTTGTTGTCGCGACGCTCGGTAAAAAGTGCGCCAATTACGGATTGCAGGTTAAGCGTAAGTTAGGCTGGGATGCGACACAATATGGAAGTGTGATTTTGGCAAATGAAAGGTGGACAAATGACTGATGTATTTAAAATCGCCGACATTTTAATATCGCATGCAATACGAGTCCACGGCAACGAAATTGCCATCGTCGTTTATCATGGATCGTATGCGAGCGGCACAGCTACATCAACCTCTGACCTCGATATTTATTACGTCCCGGACGATGGCAAAGCGGAATCACTAAGCACCACCTTTGTCATCGGCGACCTGCCCTACGAATTCGATTCCATGCCATGGAAGGTTTTGGAGAACATTGCCAATGCAAAGTCACGAAATCCCTGGGCAGTGTCAGCTTACCAGATTGCGGGTGCGAAGGTGCTTTATTACCGTTCGGACGCGGACCTGGAGCGCTTTAATGCGTTGAAAGCGCGTATTGCTGAACTTACCCGGTCGGAAAGCTGTGGTTACATGGTCGAACGAGGGCTGGAGGAATTCAAGACAACCCTTTTTCAGTTGGGCCAGATGCGACTGGCTGTTGCACACAATGATATGCCAGGGCTGCATTGGGCGGGATGGAAGTTCACCTACAGCGCGGTCAATTGCCTGGCGCTGGTCAACCAGACATACTTTTCGAAAGGCTGGGGCGCAAATATGCCGCAGATATTGGCGATGCGGCAAAGACCCGCTGACCTGGAAACTTTGCTAAACGGAATTTTGCAGCCCCAATCACCAAACCAGGTGATGGAACAGTCAGACCAATTGGCCCTGCAAGTCCGAAAAATCCTCCTGGCAGCACAGGCATCACTCGCCGAACCAGCGGATGCAAAAGAGGCGTTTGTTGATTTTTACTTTGATGTCCATGAGTACAAGACCAAGGTGCTTTCTGCGTGTGAGTGTGGAGACAGGCTCAAAGCAAGTGCGGCGGCTTTTGCTTTACAACAATTGATATGCGAGTTGATGAATAAGGTTGACAAAGGTTTTTTCGGCACAGATTTCAACTTACTTGGTGAATATCTCGATGGGTATCAAAAGGCAGGCTTCCCGGATTTAACCATGTTCGCCGCGCAAGGCGATCTGCCCGCACTCGCCAGGCAGGTTCAGCTACTGGATGAAAAAGCCAGAGAATGGTTTACCAGCCGCTCCGTCGAACTGAATATTCTCGAAAGCG
>JBFZEL010000485.1:0-2854 GCA_041306925.1 Lysobacterales bacterium | reverse complement strand
ATACTGGGAATCAATATCGGCAAGAACTTCGCTACACCCAATGACAAGGCGGCCGACGACTATCTCGCCTGTCTCGAAAAAGTGTATCCATACGCGGACTACATCACGGTCAACATTTCCTCACCCAATACCCGCGGTTTACGTGATTTGCAAGGGGTGGAGCAATTGGATGCGCTGTTGAAGACACTCAATGGCAGGCGCCAGGAATTGGCTGAAACGTTTCAGAAGCGCGTACCACTGGTGGTTAAAGTTGCACCCGATCTCGAAGACGGGCAAATCCCGGGCATGGCAGAAGCCATCGTGCGTAACGCGTTTGACGGCTTGATCGCAACCAATACAACGATCTCCCGCTCAACCATCAAGGGTATGCCGCATGCCAATGAACAGGGCGGCCTCAGTGGCGCGCCGCTGAAGAAAAAAGCCAACCACGTGCTCGCTGAATTTCGTGCGCATCTGCCCGGGGAGATTGCCCTGATCGGCACCGGCGGCATCACCACGGGTGCGGATGCGGCCGAAAAAATCCGGCTCGGCGCAGACCTCGTGCAGTTCTACACCGGCTTTGTCTATGCTGGCCCTGACCTGGTTGGCGATTGCATCGATGCGATAGGCAACGAAAAGTCCACGTGAAGCGATCTTTCAACGTTTCACTCAAACCCCTCAACAGCTTTGCCGTCGAAGCCCGCGCCGCGCAGTTGATCGAACTCGAGAGCGCGGACGATTTGCTTGCGTTTAGCACGGAACACCGTTTTGACAGGGCACGCGACCTCATACTGGGGGGCGGCAGCAATATCCTGTTTACCACTGACATCGAGGGCACCGTCATCCTGAACCGGGTCCCCGGAAAACGTATCGTCGAAGATTCCGGTGATGAAGTGGTGCTGGAGGCAAGCGCAGGGGAAAACTGGCACCAACTGGTCTTGTGGTCCCTCGCGCAGGGTCTATCGGGTATTGAAAACCTGTCCCTGATACCCGGCCAGGCAGGCGCCGCCCCGCTGCAGAATATCGGCGCCTACGGCGTGGAACTGGCGGACGTCCTCGACTCGGTCATGACCATTGACCTGGAAAGCCTAAAACCGCGCGAATTTCAAAACAGCCAATGCCAGTTCGAATATCGCAACAGCCGGTTCAAATCGATGGACGCCGGAAAATTTATGATCACCGCTATCCGCCTGCGGTTGCGGCGTAAATTCATGCCCAGACTCTCTTACAGCGGAATTGGCGAAGAACTGGCTTTAATGGGTATCGACACGCCGACCGCCAGCCAGGTCAGCGACGCCGTTATCCGTATCCGCCAACGCAGGCTGCCTGATCCCAGGGTTCACGGCAACGCCGGCAGTTTTTTTAAAAATCCGCTGGTGAGCCGTTTAACCGCGGACCTGTTGCTGCGGGATTTCAAGGACTTGCCGGTATATTCAGATGGCGACCAGGCGAAACTCAGCGCAGCCTGGATGATTGAAAAATGCGGATGGAAAGACCGTTCCCTGGGACGGGCCGCGGTTTCCGGGCAACACGCACTGGTGCTGATCAACAGCGACAACGCGAGCGGAGCCGACATACTGGCGCTCGCCGATGCGATACGAGAATCGGTCCGGGACCGTTTCAATATTGAACTGCAACCTGAGCCACTGATTATTTGAGCACAGCAACGGGTGTTACCAGACAGCTCAAGAAATCCCGGTCATGCTGCCTGCTGCAGCCTAGACTGCAGCAGACCCGCCAGCCTGCCGGTTCCGGCTCAGAACGCGTTGATACCCGTCAATTCCCTGCCAATCACCAGTTGGTGGATCGTTTCCGTGCCTTCATAGGTAATGACGCTCTCGAGGTTCAGCATATGGCGAATCGCGACATGTTCCACGGTGATACCCGCGCCACCGAGGATGTCCCGGCAATCACGGGCAATATCCAGCGCCATGCGGACATTGTTCCACTTCGCCAGGCTGACCTGGCTCGGTGACATGACACCAGCGTCCTTCAAGCGGCCCAGTTGCAGGGCTAACAACTGCGCGGTGGTGATGCGCCGGGCCATGTCGGCCAGACGTAACTGGATCGCCTGGTTGGCCGCCAGTGGCCGGCCGAACAACTGGCGCCCGGCCGTGTAGTCCAGCACCTCGTTGAGACAGGCGATCGCGGCGCCGATGGGGCCCCAGCTAATGCCGAAGCGCGCCTGGTTCAAACAACCCAGCGGACCCTTCAGGCCGCTGACATTCGGCAGGCGGTTGGCCTCCGGCACCCTGACATTGTCGAAAAACAGCGCCGAGGTCACCGATGCCCGCAGCGACATCTTCTTGTGGATCTCCTGCGCCTCGAATCCGGCCATGCCCTTTTCCAGTACAAAGCCCATGATGCCTTCGCTGGTATCGGCCCAGACAATTGCAATATCGGCGATATTGCCGTTGGTGATCCACATTTTTGAACCGTTGATGAGCCAGTCGCCAGCGTCACGCCTGGCGTTGGTCTTCATGTTGGCAGGATCCGATCCGCCGTGCGCCTCGGTCAGGCCAAAACAACCGATGACCCTGCCCGCTGCCATGTCCGGAAGCCAGCGCTGTTTTTGCTCTTCCGAACCATAGGTATGGATGGGATACATGCACAGGCTCGACTGAACCGATGCAAAGCTGCGCAGACCGGAATCGCCGCGCTCGAGTTCCTGGCAGATCAATCCGTAAGAAACACCATTCAGACCGGCACAACCATAGCCTTCGAGACTTGAGCCCAGCAAGCCCAGCTCAGCCATTTCCGGGATCAGTTCCAGCGGGAATTGCCCGCGCTCGAATGCACCCGACATCAATGGCAGGGCGCGTTCATCGACAAACAGGGCGACGGTGTCCTGTATCATTTGCTCCTCTTCGCTCAG
>JBFZEL010000484.1:0-4947 GCA_041306925.1 Lysobacterales bacterium | reverse complement strand
GGGAAGGCAACGATCTGTGCCTGCAATGCCACCGGGCCGCGCAGTACGATACCAGCCAGCACCATTTCCACCAGTTCGCCGGTGCAGACGCTGAGCCGCTCAGAGCGGCGGATGGCGAAGTCCTGTTCGAGGTCGGCAGCGGCGCCCTGTGTGTCCAGTGCCACATGCCAGGCCGCTATTACATGGGTGTGGACTATCGCCTCGACCACGGTTTCAGGATACCCGACCCCGTGCTCGCCGCCGCCATCGGCGCGCCGGACGCATGTTTGCGCTGCCATACCGACAAGGATTCGCAATGGTCGCAGGACAAGGTCCACGAATGGTATGGGCCAGGCCGGAGAGACCACTACGGCACGGTGATCGCCCGCGCCCGCGCCGCTGACCCGGATGCCGGGCCGGACCTTTTGCGCCTGGCAACGGACACGCTTTACCCGGTCAATGTCAGGGCCACTGCGCTTGCCCTGCTGACGGACTATCCCGGCGATGCAACCACCCGGGTGATGGAAATCGCGTTGATGGATGAAGAGGCCCTGATACGCAGGACCGCCCTCGAGAGTATTTTTGTGCCTGAACCGGCAAGACTGGCAAAGTTGATTGCACCCTTACTGTATGACCCGGTCAAAACCGTGCGTATCGAGGCAGCCAGCCGCCTGGCGGGCGGCCTGTCAAAACTGCTGGACAAAGACCAACAGGCAGTTTTCCAGGTGGTTCTGAAGGAATACGAAACCGCAATGGAATATACGGCCGATTTTGCCGCATCGCGTCACAACCTCGCCAACCTGTACAGCGCACTGGGCCGTCCGGATGATGCCGTGAAGCAGTACGAGCAGGCGATCCGCATCGATGACCAATTCTACCCGGCCAAGGTCAACCTGGCCGTCCTCTACAGTCAGCGCGGCCAGAACGACGCGGCCGAGCGCCTGTTGCGGGAAGTCGTCGCTGACCAGCCGGAACTGTATGAAGCCGCCTATTCCCTGGGTCTGCTGCTGGTGGAAATGCAAAACTACGACGAGGGTGCTGCCTACCTCGAACTGGCGTCGCAGGGTATGCCCGACCGGCCCCGCATCCGTTACAACCTGGGTCTTTTATACGCCCGGATGCACAACGACGCAGACGCCGAAACCCAGCTGCGCTCCGCACTTGACATGGAACCGCAAAACCTGGAATTCCAGTACGGATTAGCCGATTTTTACCTGAAAAAAGGATTGTTTGAACAGGCCAGGCCCATCGCGGAAGACATGGCCGCCATGCATCCCGACAATCCGGTCGGCGCCCAGATGCTCAACTTCATACGCATGAATACCGGCGGGTAGGCAGACGCCCCGGCATGCCCGCCGGCAGCCGCACTCAAGCAGGCTGAGCAAGATACCCGGCAGGGCCGCTTTTTAACTGCGGCAACGCGCAATCATATTGCCCCGCTGAGGGTCTTCCTGCCACGCGCGATCGCCATGGCCCCGCTGCGCACGACGGTGAGGATTTCCGCGCACTCACCGACTTTTGCAATGAACTCGTCCATGTGGTTGGTCGCTCCGGTCAGTTCCAGCGTGTAGGTTTCCGGGCAATCGTCCAGCACGCGGGCATCGGCGTTCTTTATCACACTCAGCAAAGTCTGCGCCGCACTGAGCCGGATTTTGACCTTCAGCAACAGCAGTTCGCGCTCGATGTGGTCATCGCGGGTCATGTCGGCCGTGTTGACGACATCGACCAGTTTCAGCAGCTGGTTGTTGATCTGCTCGATAACCTCGTCCGAACCCCTCGTAACCAGGGTCAGACGGGACACTTCGGGGTGATCGGTCGGGGCGACATTGAGGGATTCGATATTGTAGCCACGGCTCGAAAACAGGGCCGCCACGCGGGCCAGCGCACCGGCTTCGTTTGCCATCAGGATGGAAATAATATGTCGCATTTTGTTTTTTCCCGGTAAGAAAGCCTGGATTCCAATTCGGCTGTTCGATCTTTAATATTCGCGTAGTTTAATGGCTATTGCAATGCGCTGATAATTAATCGAAACTCGTTAACCATGAAGCTTATGAGCAAAAACCCGCGATCCGAACCGCACCCGCTTGCCGGTACGCCGATGACCGGCGCAGAAATGGTCGTCCAGGTGCTCGCAGATGAAGGCGTCGACACCATTTTTGGCTACAGCGGTGGTGCGATATTACCAACCTTTGATGCGATCTTCCGCTATAACGCAAAACACCTGGATGAAAATGGCGTCGAGCCCATGCCGTTGATCGTACCGGCCAACGAACAGGGCGCCGGCTTCATGGCCGCCGGTTACGCACGCGCCAAGGGCGAAGTCGGCGTGGCCATGGTGACCTCGGGCCCGGGTGCTACCAACACCGTTACACCGGTGCGCGATTGCATGGCCGACTCCACCCCGATCGTGGTGATCTGCGGCCAGGTTCCGCTCGCGGCAATCGGCACCGATGCGTTCCAGGAAGCACCCGTTTCCAGTTGTCTCGGGCCGGTCTCCAAGCACACCTTCCTGGTCACCAACCCCGGCTTGCTCGAGGAAACGCTGCGCACGGCATTTGAAATAGCCCGGACCGGGCGGCCCGGACCGGTGGTGGTGGATCTGCCCAAGGATATCCAGAACTGGAGCGGTATTTTCAAGGGCACCGGCCTGCTGCCGGTGCGTGGTTACCGGCAGCGTATCCACGCCTTGCGCAAAAATATGCTGGGAGACGAAGCCTGCGAAAAATTTTTCGACATGCTGCAGTTGTCCGACCGGCCCCTGATTTATGCCGGTGGCGGGGTCATCAATGGCAATGCCAGCGAGGAATTACGCCGTTTCTCAGCCTATTTCGGAATTCCCGTCACCACCACGCTGATGGGCATCGGCGCGGTGCCGACGCAAGATCCCCTGTCGCTGCACATGCTCGGTATGCACGGCCTGGCCTCGGCCAACTACGCCGTGGAGGACTGTGATTTCCTGATCGCCCTCGGCGCGCGTTTCGATGACCGCGTGGCCGGCGTGCCTGCGAAATTCGCGCCCAGGTCCAGGCATATCGCGCAGTTCGATATCGATCCGTCGGAAATCGGCAAGGTCAAGAGCGTGGACTGGAGCCACGTGGGGATGCTCAAGCAGGACCTTGAGATCCTCTGCAACTATGCGCTCGAACGCGGCATCCGCACGGATTTCAGTCCGTGGCAAGATGAAATCGCCAGGCTCAAGGAAACCTATGGTCTGAACTACGACCGCGACAGCGAACTGATTCAGCCCTACGCGGTGATCGAGGCGATCAACGACATCACCGGTGGCGATGCAATTATTGCCACCGGCGTAGGCCAGCACCAGATGTGGGCGGCCCAGTATTTCGATTTTCAGCATCCCAGGCTGTGGCTGACATCGGGCAGCATGGGCACGATGGGTTTTGGCCTGCCGGCCGCGATCGGCGCGCAGTTTGCCATGCCGGGCCACCTGGTCATCGATATCGACGGCGACGCCAGTATCCGCATGAATATCGGCGAGCTCGAAACGGTCACCAGTTATGATCTGCCGGTCAAGGTGCTGGTGTTGAACAACTACGGTGACGGCATGGTCAGGCAATGGCAGAAACTGTTCTACAAGGGGCGCATGTCCTACAGCGACAAATCACTGCGCTTGAAGGACTTTGTCAAGACCGCCGAAGCCGATGGTTTCAGGTATGCCGTCCGCCTCGACAGCAAACAGGATCTGCAGCGGGTGATCCGCGAATGGCTGGAATTTCCCGGGCCGGCTTTTCTCGAGGTCATTATCGACCGCGACGCCAATGTTTACCCGATGGTCGGCCCCGGTTTGTCCTACGACCAGATGGTCACGGGGGACTTCATCCCGAACCGTAAACAGATCGATGAGGAAGACATCGACAGTTCCGAGATGTTTTGAACCGGGCGGCAAGCCCTCAGAGCAGACCCAGCGCGCGCAACGCGTCCGTCAGCGGCTCGTGAAAGGCCGGCGCCAGTTCGGTCATGGGCAGTCGCAGGTGGCCACCGATACGACCCTGCCGGGCCAGCGCCCATTTGACCGGAATCGGGTTCGATTCAAGGAACAGCGCCTGGCTCAACGGCAGCAACCTGGCATTGAGCGCGCGGGTTGCAGGTACATCGCCGGCCAGCGCCAGTGCACATAGACGCGCCATCAATACGGGTGCGACATTGGCGGTGACCGAGATATTGCCGGCGGCGCCCATCAGTATGAGTTCAGCAGCGGTTGCATCATCGCCGGAGTAGACCACCATCCTGCCGGCGCAGATATCCAGCACCTCGCGCCCGCGCTCGAGGTTGCCGGTCGCTTCCTTGACCCCGACGATATTGCCGATATCGGCAAGCCGGCCTATGGTCGCCGGCAGCATGTCGACACCGGTGCGCCCGGGCACGTTGTAGAGTATCTGCGGGATCGGCACCGCTTCCGCGATCTTCCTGTGGTGCCGGTACAGACCCTCCTGGGTCGGTTTGTTGTAATACGGCGTGACCAGCAGGCAGGCATCGGCGCCACTCGCCTTTGCCGCCGCGGTCAGTTCGATCGCCTCATCGGTGCAGTTGGCGCCGGTTCCGGCGATCACCGGTATGGCGCCGCCAACCTTTTTCACGGTGTGGGCGATCACCTCACAGTGTTCCTTGACCGACAGCGTAGCGGACTCACCGGTGGTGCCGACCGACACGACCGCGCCGGTGCCCTCACGGATATGCATCTCCAGCAGCGCATCCATGCTGCCCCAATCGATCGAGCCGTCATCCAGCATGGGCGTAACCAGGGCGACGATGCTGCCACTGATCATGGTCTGTCTCCTTAATTCCACAACACGGATAGTAGTCGATTCTGCGCCGTTGGCGGCAACCTTTCAGACGCTGATCGCATGGGTCGCCTTGACCTCCTCCATCACCACGTAGGTGTGGGTCTGCTTGATGTCGGACATCCGCGCCAGGGTTTCGCCGAGGAAATCGCGGTACTCGAGCATGCTC
>JBFZEL010000483.1:0-4225 GCA_041306925.1 Lysobacterales bacterium | reverse complement strand
TAAAAACAGCTGTAAGAAGTCTCACTAAACCATTGGCATGGAAAAGGAATGGGGGAGTCTTGAAACTGTTTGGAAAAAAAGCAGATCCAGTAATAGGGCTGGATATTGGCTCGACAAGCGTGCGATTGCTGCAATTGTCCAGCCATGGGTCCGGGTTTCGAATCGACCACTTTGCCATAGAACCGCTCGGTGAAGGCGTTGTGGTTGATAAGGCCGTACAGGATGTAGAAGCCATTTCAAACGCCATCTCACGGGCGCTCAAGGCTTCGGGCACACGCGCCAAATCCTGTGCGATCGCGGTTTCCGGTTCGGCCGTTTTCACCAAGACGATCAGTTTGCCTGCAAATCTCGCTGAAGCTGATATAGAAAGCCAGGTGCAAATTGAGGCCAATCAATATATTCCTTACCCGCTTAACGAGGTCAGCCTCGATTTTGAAGTGCTGGGCCCATCGGCGCGTAATGCGGATTTGATTGATATTTTACTTGCCGCCAGTAAAAGCGAAAATGTCGAAAGCCGGCAGGACGCCATCGATGCGGCGGGTTTGAAGGCGAAGGTCGTCGATGTTGAAGCTTTCGCGATTGCCAACGCATTTGAGTTGATACGCAAGCGTGATGGCGTAAACCGTAATCAAGCCGTCGGTGTCTTTGATATCGGCTTTGACCTGACCACTTTATTGGTGATCAAGGGCGGCCAGGTTATTTATACCCGTGACCATCCTTTCGGCGGTCACCAGTTATTGGAAGAAACCCAGCGCCGTTATGATATGACCCCGGAGCAGGCTTCATTTTTTGAACGCAATGAACAGGCGCCGGACGATTTCGAAGATGAGGTGCTGGAGCCATTTCAGCTAAACGTAGTTCACCAGATAAGCCGCGCGTTACAGTTTTACGCCTCCAGCAACGAGTACTCAAACATCAGTACGATTTACCTGTCCGGCGGGACGGCATCACTGAAGGGCCTGGCGCCCATGGTGCAGCGTGAACTCGGTATGACGACCCGCACGGCGGACCCTGTTTCCGGCATGGAAATTGCGCAGAATGTCGCGGTGACCGCGTTGAAGCGCAATTCCAACAACCTTATGGTTGCCATGGGTTTGGCTTTAAGAGGGTTTGACTGATGGCCAGAATTAATTTATTGCCGTGGCGCGAAGAACAGCGCAGGGAGCGCCAGCGTAGTTTTTTGTCCTCGCTGCTGTTGACGTCTATCCTGGGCGTTGTGCTGGTGTTTTTTACGGGGTTTATATTCGACCAGAAAATATCCCATCAGCAGGCCAGGAATGCACTGGTTCAGACGGAGATCCAGGCTCTCGAGGTGCGGATCAAGAAGATCGAAGAACTGGAAAGGATCAGGGCGCGGCTGATTTCGCGCAAACAGGTCATCGAACGTTTGCAGGCCAGCCGGTCCACCACCGTGGAGTTGCTGGACAAGCTGGCCAAGACAATCCCGGTTGGTGTCACTCTCACCACCGTAACACAGCAGGGCAATGACCTGGGGCTGGTTGGCAGCAGTCAGTCCAACGCAAGGGTTTCAGCCTACCTGCGGGAACTGGAGCTTAGTGACCTGTTTCTCAATCCCGAGCTTGCATTCGTGCGCTCGTCGGCCAAGCCCGCCACCCCGACTGAACCTTATGAATTCAGTATCAAGGTGACTTTACGAGCACCCAAATCCGCCGATGAAGAGGCTGGCTTTGAAGATCCGAACGCGCAGGGGGGTGTGCAATGATTCTTAACGACCTCAGGGACGCAAACTTTGCAGATCTCGGCAGTGCGCCGGCGACGGTCCGCTACACGCTGCTTTCACTTGCGCTGATCATCATCCTGATTGCCGGTTATTTTCTTTTGATAGACGACAAAAGACTCGAACTGGAGCAAACCCGCCAACAGGAATTGGTGTTATTGGCCGATTTTGAATTCAAGCAGCAGAAAGCCGCAAACCTGGAAGCTTATGAAAAGCAACTCGAGGAAATGCAGGAACTGTTGCAGACCATGTTCAGGCAATTACCCAACAAGACGGAAATGGACAAGCTGTTGGTGGATGTCTCGCAGACGGCCCTGGCCGCGGGTATCGACGTCCAGTTGTTTGAACCAGAGGCCGAGAGTTTTCAGGACTTTTATGCCGAGCGTCCCATCGCGGTCAGGATGATGGGGGATTACCATGAGTTCGGTGAATTTGTCAGTGGCGTAGCGGCGCTGCCCCGCGTCGTTATCCTGACCATGCATGATATCTCCCTGAAACGGGCGGCGGCGGGTCAGAGTATCTACGGTGATTCGGAAGGCCGCCTGATCCTGGAAGGCCGGGTCAAGACCTACCGTTATGTCGATGAAGAGGAGGTCGCCCAAAGGGCGGCGGAGCAAGCACCATGAAACGTATTGGTAAACAGATACGACATGTTGCCGGCATGCTGCTGGTAGCCGTGATGCTGGCGGCATGCAGCGCAAACATGGAAGACCTGGAAAAGTACATTGCTTCGGTAAAGGCGCGGCCGGCTGATCCGATTCCGCCCATCCCGCCTGTGAAAACTTATACGCCATATGTCTATGAAGGAATGATGGGGCGCGATCCTTTCCGCGGATCGATAACCGAAGGCAGCGACGATGTGCGCGGATCGAAGGGCACGGGGCCAAGACCCGATTTCAACCGGCCCAGGGAATACCTGGAACGTTACGAGCTTGACACCTTGTCAATGGTTGGGACGTTCAGCAAGGGTCAGGATTATTGGGCGTTGGTGCGCGACCCCGAAGGGGTCATTCACCGCGTGCCCGCAGGAAATTACATGGGCAAGAACCATGGCAAGGTAGTCGGGATTACTGCGACACAGGTGGATTTGAGCGAACTGATTTCGGATGGCGCGGATGGCTGGCTTGTCAGGGAAGCTTCCATCGCTTTGGGTGAAGGATAAGCCGGTAAGCGCATGGAAAAGCGCGACATTGAGGGTACAGCCATGCACATTAAAAAGGATATTCAATTGAAAGGGATACTGACCGGTAGGTGGGGACAGTTTATGGATAGCAGAAAAACTGGAGTTCATTTGGGTTTGGCGTTGGCATTGTTGGTATTTCCCGCATTGTCGGCCTGGGCGTCGAGTGATGTGACCGCAACAAACTACAGCAGCAATGCCTCAGGCGATGTCGTGATCACGCTGTCGACCACGGGTGACGCTCCGAAGGTCAGCGTCTTTGCGACGGAGAGCCCGGCGCGGATCATCCTGGATTTGGCGGACACCAACAGTCAGGTCGACGCAAATCCGGTCTCTGTCGGCATCGGAGCCGTACAGAAATTCACCACGCTGGCGGCTGGCGGGCGGACACGGGTCATGGTAGATCTTGCCAAAATGGTCACCTATGACTACCAGTCCGGTAACGGCCAGGTTGTGCTGACCCTGTCCGGAAACGGCACGCCAGCCGCCGCACAGCAGCAAGGCCAGGGCGGTCTCGCGAAGTTTACGGTTGGGAACATTGATTTCCGTCGTGGCGAGGACGGCCAGGGCAAGGTCATCATCAGCCTGGACAAGGACAGCTCCAATGTTTCCGTCAATTCCCGCGAAGGCGGCTTGTCCGTGGATATCTTCGATGCCGAGCTGCCCGATGCCCTGGTTCAGCGTCTTGATGTGATGGATTTCGCAACACCGGTGCAAATGATCGATGCCGGCAGGAAAGCCGATGCCGTGCGCGTTGAACTGCAGATAGCCGGTCTTTATGAACACATGGCGTATCAATCGGGCAATGACTGGGTCATAGAAGTTTCGAAACTTGCTGCGACGACTTACGACGCGTCCAAGGAAGTCATCGAGTTTTACCAGGAGAAGGAATACTCGGGCGCGCGGGTCACCTTCAACTTCCAGGACATCCCGGTGCGGTCGGTATTGCAACTGATCGCCGATGTGTCGGATCTCAACATCGTCGTCGCCGACAATGTCAGCGGCAACCTGACCCTCAGGTTGACCAATGTGCCCTGGGACCAGGCGCTGGATATCGTACTGGATGCCCGCAACCTCGATAAACGTGAAAACGGCAATGTCATCTGGATCGCTCCCACGGCGGATATCGCGGCCCGTGAACAACAGTTGTTGCAGGCGATCGAGGACCGCAAGGAGCTCGAACCGCTGGTAACTTCCCTGGTCAGCGTCAGTTACGCAACCGCTGAGGACCTGCAGGCGTTGATCGACTCGGCCAGGGCCAACTCCGAAGGCGGAGACGATGGCGGTTTGCTCTCTAACCGCGGCTC
>JBFZEL010000482.1:0-3863 GCA_041306925.1 Lysobacterales bacterium | reverse complement strand
AGGACAGAGCATAATATTTATGACCGCTAACAACGAAAGGCAATGGCGGTGGCTTTAAAAAGAATGCGAATCAGCACGCTCATGGAAAAGGATTGGTTCATTGATCTCATGCATGAAGCGGGATTGATGTCGGGACGCGCCTCAACGCAGGCCGTATCCGATGTCCTCCACGAAGCAGTAAAAGCCAATATAAAGATTACCAATGAGGAACTGGATGAGGCCCTTCCTGCACTTGCCAGTTTATCCATTGCACTTGGGTTGAGTGATGCGGAGAAACTGATCCTCGCCTTTTTAGTGAATTTGAACGATGACCGAAATTTCTGGTTCGATTTCAATGTTCAATTAGACGAGATGTCAAAAAAAATAACCGTACTGATGCTGGCTGAGATTTTGCAAATTGATGCCTATCAAGCCCGTCTGGCATTTCACCCTGGAGGACGGCTTTTTAAAAGTGGCGTGCTGGAATACCGTTTTTGCGGTGGTTTGCAAGCACTGCCTTTGACTGCTTTCTTCAAGCCTTCCAGTGAAATAAATATTCATCTGTTCCGGTCAAGGTCAGCCTGGGATGACTTTTTTGCCAGTAAATTTGAACGCTCGGCATATAGTGGCGCAGGTGTTGATTTTTCGCATTTGGCTGAGGAGCTTGCATTGATTGAAACCTGCCTGGGCGACGCGATCACCCAGCGCAAAATGGGTATGCATGTTCTGCTCTATGGGCCTCCCGGTACAGGGAAAACCACGTTGGCGCGGGAGCTTGCAAGAAGGTTGAAATCTGCGCTTTTTGAAGTAGGGAGAGAGCGCAGCAATTTTCGGGAGAGTGACGGAGAACTCAGGCTCGGAGTCTACAAACTAGGTCAGCAGTTGGGCAGCGCCAGGGGTGAGTGCCTGATGTTATTCGATGAAATGGAAGATCTGTTGCCTTCGGCCATTGATACGCTTGGCGACGGTAAGGGCAGATTGCATAAAGGTTGGATCTGTGACTCGCTCGAGAGGGCGAGCATTCCAACGATATGGACCAGCAATAGTCTTTCTGGAATTGATCCGGCAATCCTGCGCCGGTTTACCTTCACACTGGAGATGCCAGTACCTCCAAAACGCCTGAGGCGGAAGCTCCTGTGTGATTTGTTAAAGGGTTTCAGCTTGTCACCCGAGTGGGTTGAGCGTACCGCCTCGCTGGACAGTCTCACGCCGGCAATGATCAGGCAACTGGCAGAGCTTGCGCAATCCCTTGATGCAAAGACAGGGAAACTGGAGGTAGCGCTGGATCTCTGGTTGGCTGGACGCCTCAGGGCTATCAATTCTCCACCGCTGCCACCCGTCAAGGCAACTCAGGTTTTTATGTGTGAGTTGGTGAATGCCAACATTGAGCCCAAGGGGGTCATAGAGGGTTTAAAGCAGTCTGGAGAAGGGAGGTTATGTCTATATGGACCACCTGGAACGGGGAAAACTGCCTTTGCCAGGCATTTGGCCGAAGAGTTGAATCTGGAGGCGCATGTCAAACGCGGGTCTGATATCCGCAGCATGTGGGTTGGTGAAACCGAACGGAATATCGCCCGGATGTTCACGGATGCCAACAGAAACAGAGCGGTTCTGATCCTGGATGAAGCGGATAGCTTTTTAAGTGGCAGGTCGGGAAGAAACCAGCGCTGGGAAATGAATGAGGTAAGCGAGTTTCTGGTGCAGTTGGAAAATTTCCAGGGAATATTTTGTGCCACAACCAACCGGTTTGAAGACCTTGACCCGGCATTTATCCGGCGGTTTGATTTAAAGATCAAACTGGATTTTCTGTCACTGGAGCAGCGCTTGATGATGTTTGCAAACATACTCCGGGAATCTGGATTGCATGCTCAATTGAGTGCCAGCACCCATAAAATGTTGAAATCACTTGACCAGTTAACTCCCGGTGATTACATGACCGCAAAGCGCAGGTTGCAGTTCTCTCAACAGGAATGCAGTCAGCAGTCTCTGCTTTCAGCACTGGTTCACGAAATGGAGTGTAAAACCACTATCCAGGGCCGACCTATTGGTTTTCGGTGAGTGTTTTGAAATAGTTAAACAGGTACTGAAGGAGATCACGATGGACAGGTATGCAAAATTCATTTTGACTGTTATAGCGATATCGCTACTGTGGATCAGTTTTCATGTGGGGCATCTAATACCGAATGCAATTGCGTCAAATGCAGACTCGAGAATTGAGATCGTGGATATCAGTGTGAATCCACACCGGGCTTTGCCTGTTGTCGTGTCTGGTGTGTTGACTTGCAAATAGATTATTGCAGAAACAGATGAGGAACAAAGTAGATACAGAGGACGAAGCAAATTAACTCTCAATCTTAATTTGCCCCGTCCCCTTTAGTCGAAAATTGTATTTCCGTTGCTTGAGTTGAGTGGGTAAGGGATTCAAGGGACGGGGCAAATCTAGATCGGGAGTGAATTTACCCCACCCTGTTTTGCCCCCCTTTAGCCTTTTAGCGTTCTCACACCGGTGGCAGCAACCGTACCCTGATGACGTGTTCCGCCGCGTTGATGGCGGTCATCACGTTCATACCCGGTGCGTTTTCAACGTCGATGACGCTGTAGGCAAAGTCACCCCGGCTGAGGTTGACCATATCGGTGACGTTCAGGTTGTGGTCGGCCAGCACCGTCAGTACATGGCCGAGGACCTTGGGGACGTTTTCGTTGCAGAAGGTGATCCGGTAACCGGCGTTCCTCGCCATGTGCGTATCCGGGTAGTTGACCGAATTCCTGATATTGCCGTTCTCGAGGAAATCCACCAGTTGATCGGCCGCCATCACGGCGCAGTTCTCTTCGGCCTCGCTGGTTGAGGCACCGATATGCGGCAGCAGCAATGCAGCCTTTCTGCCGAGCAGTTCCGGGTGGGGGAAATCACTGATGTAGGCCGACAGGCGCCGGTTGTCGAGGGCCTCGATCACGGCCGGCAGGTCGACGATTTCATCACGTGCGAAATTGAGCAGGCGGGCACCCGGTTTGAAACGCGCCAGGCTATCCCGGTTGATCAGAGCCAGGGTCGACGGTATGGCGGGTACGTGCAGGGTGACAAAATCCGCAACACCGACCAGCGCCTGCAGACTGTCCATTTTCTGCACCCGGCTGGACAGCCGCCAGGCCGATTCAACCGAAATGGCCGGGTCATAGCCGACCACCGTCATCCCCAGTTCGAGCGCCATGTTGGCGACCAGCGCGCCGATCGCGCCGAGACCGACCACGCCCAGCGTGGTGCCGGCGATCTCCGCACCGGCAAAGCGTTTCTTGTTCGCCTCCAGCATGCGGTGCATCTCGGCGCTGTCCTGCACATCGCCCAGCGTCTGCACGTAACTCATGCCGCCGAAGATATCCCGCGAGCCAAGCAGCAACGCCGCCGCCACCAGTTCCTTGACCGCGTTGGCGTTGGCGCCCGGCGTATTGAGAACCACGATGCCGCGTTGCGTGTACGCGGCCACGGGAATGTTGTTCACACCCGCACCCGCCCGTGCCACGGCCAACACGCTGGCATCGAGGCTATCGTCGTGCAGCTTCTGACTGCGCAGCAGCAGGGCATCGGCGTCGGGCAGGTTGGCGCCGACCTGGTATCTGGCGGCAGGGAAGCGCTTCAGGCCCTTGACGGCCAGGTTGTTGTAGGTCCGGATTTTGTACATGTGATGCTCAGCTCAAGGCAAATTGCGGGGGACAGGTCCAGAGGCGGATTGTACGTCAACCTGCCGTGGAATGCGGACGTATTGCAGCGCCAAGCCTGGACGCATCCGTTATTGGAAACCCTGATTTAAGCGGGGCTTCTTCACATGCCTTGAGTCTGCGCAATCAATGGCCGGTAGTTATTGCTTGTAATCCGCCAGTGCATCTTT
>JBFZEL010000481.1:0-3970 GCA_041306925.1 Lysobacterales bacterium | reverse complement strand
CCCATGCTGCAGATGACTCAGATCAAAAAGGTTTACCGCACGGAGCTGGTGGAAACACATGCCCTGCGGGAATTGTCGATCACGGTGGAGGCGGGCGAGTTCGTCGCGCTGACCGGGTCGTCCGGTTCCGGCAAGACCACGTTTCTGAATATCGCCGGTCTGCTCGAACCCTTCGATGCCGGCAGCTACCTGCTCGACGGCATGGACGTCAGCCACCTCGACGACGATGAGCGCTCGCTTTGCCGCAATCAGAAAATCGGCTTTATTTTCCAGTCCTTCAACCTGATCCCCGATCTCAACCTGTTCGAAAATATCGATGTGCCGCTGCGTTACCGGAAACTGCCGAAGGCCGAGCGCAGACAACGCATCGAGCACGCGCTGGAAACCGTCGGCCTGGCCACGCGCATGCAACACATCCCCGCGCAACTATCGGGTGGCCAGCAGCAGCGCGTGGCGATTGCCCGGGCCATCGCCGGTGAACCGAAATTGCTGCTGGCGGACGAACCGACCGGCAACCTCGACTCGGTCATGGCGAACCAGGTGCTGGACCTGCTGGAAGAGATCCACGCCCGCGGCGCCACCATCGTCATGGTCACCCACGACCCGCTGCTCGCCGCGCGCGCCGGGCGGACTATCCACCTGGCGGACGGCCGCGTGCTGGCCGGGGAGGTGGCGGATAACCTCATTCAAATACCGCGGGTGTATGCGCATGGCGGTGTTGAACCACTGGCGGCGCGCGCCTGAAGCGGGCGGTAGCGATGTTCAAATACAATATCAAGCTCGCCTTCATGAGCATGCGCCGCAACCCGGTGCTGACGGGGTTGATGGTCGCGGCGGTCGCGGTCGGCATCGGCGTCAGCATGACCACCCTGTCGGTCTATCACATGATGAGCAGCAACCCGATCCCGCAGAAGAGCGACGTGCTGTTCGCGGTCACGCTGGACAGCTGGAACCCGCTGCGCCCGTTCGATGAGGATGAACCGGAGCGGGCGCCGCACCAGTTGACCTTTCACGATGCCGAGCGCCTGGTCGCGCTGGCCGGCGGTAAGCGCCAGACGGCGATGTTCGAATCCAGCCTGATCATCGAACCGCTGGGCGATGACGAGTTGCCGTTCGAGGCGGACGCGCGTGTTACCTACTCGGATTTTTTCCCGATGTTCAATGTGCCGTTCATTTACGGCAGTGGTTGGGACAAGCGGGCGGACAGCGCGGCTGAACCCGTGGTCGTGTTGACCAAAAAGCTCAACGAGCGTCTGTTTGGCGGGGAAAACAGCGTTGGCAAATCACTGACCATGAACGGCACGCGTTTCCAGGTCGTCGGTGTCATCGATAACTGGGAGCCCACGCCACGTTTTTACGATCCGATCAACGGTGCCTTCCAGGAAGGCAACGAGATGTTCATACCGTATAGCCTGACGCGTGTCCTCGAGTTGCAATCCGAGGGCAGCGACTGGGGCTGGAAGGACGAGGAAATTACCTCGTTCGAGCAATGGCTGAATTCCGAGGCCGTCTGGGTCCAGTATTTTGTCGAACTCGCGAGCCCCACGGAGCGTGACGAATACCTGGGCCATCTGAATGCCTACGTCAATGAGCAAAAACGGCTGGGACGTTTTGAGCGCCCGCTGAACAACCACATTTACAACGTCGTGGAGTGGATGGAATACCACAAGGTCGTGGCCAGGGACACCAGTGTCCTGGTCGGTCTGTCCTTCCTGTTCCTGCTGGTTTGCCTGCTCAGCACGATCGCGCTGACGCTGACAAAATTCGTCGGCAAAAATGCTGAAACCAGCCTGCGGCGTGCGCTGGGTGCAAGCCGCCGGGCGATATTCAAGCAACAGCTTGTCGAGGTCGGCCTGATCGGATTGAGCGGTGGAATGATTGGCCTCACGCTGGTCACCCTTGGCCTGCAGGGTATCAGGTACCTGTACGACGCACCTGCCGGCCTGGTGAGGCTTGACTGGCTGATGGTTCTCACGGCTATCGCGGTCGCGGTGATCAGCAGCGTGTTCGCGGGTCTCTATCCCGCCTGGCGTGTCTGCAGCATTCCGCCGGCCACGCAACTGAAAACCCAATAAGGATAAACACATGGATTTTGGACCGATGCTGTCCGCGCTGATGCGCAACAAGACCGGGGCGATACTGGTGGCCTTGCAGATCGCCGTGACGCTGGCGATTGTCATCAATGCGCTGTTCATCATCGTGCTGCGGGTGGAAAAGATCAATCGCGATCCCGGTATGGATGTGGCCAATGTCGTGGTCGCCTACGTGCGCGGTTTCGGTGCAGACTTTGACGTCGTTGACAGCATTACCAACGATATCGACCTGGTCAAATCCATACCGGGTGTCATCGCGGCCACGGTTGCCAACCAGGTGCCGTTGAGCGGTTCGGGTTCGGGTACCGGTCTGCGCACCGTGCCTGACGAGACCATCGAGGCCGTGCCCACGGCGCGTTACCAGTGGAGTGAAGAGGGACTGGCTGCGCTGGGCGTGACATTGTCCAGGGGCCGGAATTTTCTGCCCGGGGAGGTGGATTACGTACTGCCCACTGACGATCCGCCCGCACCGGCTTCCGTCCTGGTGACGCAGAAACTGGCCGACGACCTGTTCGGCGAAGAAGACGCGCTCGGCAAGACGGTCTACTGGGGCAGCATGGAACCCTCGACCATCGTCGGCATCATCGGCCTTATGCATGGCTCCTGGGTGGGCTGGGACAAACTCGAAAATGTCGTTATCCAGCCAGGCAAGTACGCCGATACCACCAACAAGTACATCATCCGGGTCGAACCCGGCATGCGCGATGAACTGATGCCTGTCATCGAAAAGAAACTCGGTGAATCCAACCGCAAGCGTGTCGTCAAATCCATTAAAACGCTGGAGGAACTCGCCGCGCGCTCTTATCGTGAGGACCGCGGCATGGCGATTATCCTGTCGATCGTGATTTCCCTTTTGATCGGTCTGACCGCGCTGGTGATCGTCGGGCTGGCCTCGTTCCACGTCACGCAGCGCACCAGGCAGATCGGCACCCGCCGGGCGCTGGGCGCGAGACGTGTCGATATATTGCGCTATTTCATGCTGGAGAACTGGGTGATCACGACCGCCGGTGCGCTATTGGGCGTCCTGCTGACGGTGGCTGTTGCCTACTGGCTGGAGGTGTCTTTCGAACTGCAACGGTTGGACTGGTGTTACCTGCCCGCCGGTATCCTGGTGCTGTGGATTTTGTCGACCCTGGCGGTGCTCGATCCCGCACGCCGGGGGGCGTCCGTGCCGCCGGCGGTTGCGACCCGCAGTGTCTGAGTTGCGCCACCGGTCAGCATGCTGAAAATTGCCGGCGACGCGCGTATGATCTGAACCCGATGGCCACGGCCGGAAACACTGGATTTCAATAATCACCCTGATCGACATGCGCAAAATATTTTCTTTCAGCAAGGTATTCATGATTTCGACGGCCACCCTGGCACTGCTGCTGGCGACCGGTAATGGCTTCGCAGCCGAAAAGTACCGGGTCAGCGCGCGCTTCTATCACTTAGGCGAGCTGATCGGCAAACCGATGCTCGACGTCGAGGCAGGTGTCACCGCCGCCGGTGCCTGGTTACCACAGGGCTGGGGGCAGCACACCGTGGCCGCATTGGTGCGCCCGGTCGCCGACGGCTAGGTCTATGTTTCGATGCAATTCTCCAGCGGCAATATCAGGATCCAGCCCAACCTGCTGGCCGCTATCGGCAAGCCGGCATCCGCCACTGTCAAAAAGGTCCTTGTGGAATTGCTGGTGGAGGAAATCGTGGAGGAGAAAACGGTTGCGCCGGGAACCCCGCTGCAACTGACGCTGAATCACCGGGGACCGGGCCTGGATTAATCCCGCACCGGTGCCTGCGCGGCGCCAGGCATGTGTTCCCGACCCGGTGGCAAGATAGGGCTGATCAGCCTCTGCACATCCACGCGCTCACCCTATAAATCTTCACTCTGACCTCAA